>DBNT01000034.1 GCA_002299835.1 Nitrospiraceae bacterium UBA665
CAGGCATGGGTGAAAAGCCTTTAGCGGCGATACTCAGAGCACCAAATTTTGGTGCTCGACCGAGCACTCAATTTTGAGTGCTTTGGCTTAGAGCCGAACCGTCGAGCCACTTATAAAATTCAAAATTACATTCGGCAAAAGTCATTAGATGTAGACCTATATTTCTTGCCTTTTTCATAGATATTATCTATTTGACTTATTGATTATCTCTATCATACAATTTTCTTGACATCCTCATTAGGGGAATTTCGGGGAGATTTCGCAAGGGAGACAGTATGCCCCTTGCAGACTTGAGGGGTATGGGGCTGTTGGCTGCCCCACCTGGTCTGCAAAACCAGAGTCACGGGAAAGGCTCGATGGAAGTCCGCCGTGGTGGGTTCGATTCCCACTGCCCCTCTCCACTGAAAGATTGAATGACTTGCTTCAGTGGTATTCAGAAACTCCGATACCAGTCTATGTGCCAAAAAATCCGAGATTCAAAGGCGAAATCATCAAAACCACAGCGGAAAACCCTCTCTGCCATTTATCGGTTGGCAAGTGGATGAAGGCTGCAAATCGTTCATTCCCAAGCGAAGAAAGAAGAGACCGCTGTGCAAGGCTTACAGCAAGCGTTGCCTATCGCACTGCCGAGATGTTGAATGCATGGAAGGATGGCAAATATGCAAAAAGAGATACATGGGCGGCTGTAGCGAGCGTAGGAATCCCAGCGCAGCAAAACTGTATAAGTTGTCACGGGACAAATATCCCGACGGCGCCAAGGGCAAAATAGGCCAGAACAACGCTGGACAGATCGGAATAAAATTAGAAAAATTAGAGGCTGAAGGCGATAGTCTTCAGTCTCTAATTTCATTACTTTAAGTTAAAAAATTGTATTTTTATAACATATTTAAAAACAAGGATTTTTTAAAACGGAGAGGCAGGGATTCGAACCCTGGGTGAAGTTTTACCCCCACAACCGCTTAGCAGGCGGCTGCCTTCGACCTACTCGGCCACCTCTCCATATAAGCTTAAAGCTACTGAAGTTTATATTATCAACTCAGATATATAATTGTAAAGACAACGAATTGCCTCGCACAAAAATCTTGATGAAATGATATTCATTGCCTTATATAAAAAAGGTTGAGGTTAAAGTTAAAATTAAGGTATGATAATAATCAGAAGAGGCAGGTTTTAAGATTTTTTCTTAACCTTAGCCTTAGCTTTAATCTAATTTATATCAAAAGGAGAGCTTCATATGCAGGTTATTCTTAAAGAGGACATAAGAGATCTCGGCTTAGCTGGCGATGTGGTGAATGTCAAGGACGGATATGCAAGAAATTACCTTATACCAAAGGGATTTGCTGTTGAGGCCAGCGACAGGAATATCAAGGCTCTGGAACATGAGGGAAAAAAAATCCAGGAGCGCATAAAAAGGGCTAAGACAAAAGCCGAAGAACTGGCGTCAAATCTTTCTTTAAAGACAATAACAATCAAGGCAAAGGTTGGAGAAGACGATAAGCTCTTCGGCTCCGTAACAGCCATGGACATTGCCGCTGCACTCGCTAAAGAAGGCATAGACATTGACAAAAAGAGGATTATACTTGATGAACCGCTGAAGAGAGTTGGCGCATATACTATAAATATAAAGGTGCATCCAGAGACTTCAGCAAAGCTTAATGTGCAAGTGGTAAGTGAATAGGTGATAAGATAATGGGTAATTTCTATAACCTATCACCTATTATCTATTGCCTAATGTAGAGGTAACATTGAGAGATGTCAGCGTAAAACCCCAGGATTTTACCGATAGACTCCCTCCGCAGAATATAGAGGCGGAACAGTCTGTGTTAGGGGCAATCATACTTGATAATGAATCACTGCCGAAGGTCATCGAAATTTTAAACATCGATGATTTCTACAGAGAGACCCACAGGCGCCTGTATGGAGCAATGCTCAGTCTTTTTGAGAAAAACGAACCCATTGATATAGTAACATTAACAGACTACCTGAGACGGACAGATGAACTTGACTCTATTGGCGGACTGTCCTATCTTTCATCGCTCGCATCGGAAGTTTTGACTTCCGCAAACATAAAATATCATGCAAAAATAATCAGGGAAAGGGCATTGCTGCGTTCGCTAATCCAGACCGCTACACATATTGCATCAAGGGTTTATGAAGACTCTTTGGATGCAGATGAGATGGTTGATTATGCAGAAAAAATGATTTTTGATATAGCAGATAAAAGGACAAAGACTTCGTTTTATAGCCTTAAAGATGTCATTAAAGACACTTTCAAGATGATAGAGCATCTTTATGACAAAAAAGAGGCGATAACCGGGGCACCTTCGGGATTTAAAGATATAGATGAGCTTACATCAGGTTTTCAGCCAGGAGACCTTATAATTATAGGAGGAAGACCTGGTATGGGAAAGACAGCCTTTGCGCTTAATATAGCACAGCATGTGGGCATTGACCTGAAAGAGCCGGTGGCTGTATTTAGTCTTGAAATGTCAAAAGAACAACTTGCTTTAAGGATGCTCTGTGCTGAAAGCATGGTTGATTCATCGCGTATCAGAAAGGGTTTTATAGGCAAGCAGGATTGGCCGAGACTGACAAATGCTGCCGGAAGGCTTGCAGAGTCTCCTATATTTATAGACGATTCTTCTGCTATTACGGTTTTAGAGGTGCGTGCCAAGGCAAGGCGTCTTAAAATGGAGCACGGGGCACTAAGTCTCGTTGTGGTTGACTACCTTCAGTTGATGAGAAGCAGGGGAAATTTTGAGCGCAGGGAACAGGAAATATCCGAAATATCAAGGTCGCTAAAGGCGCTTGCAAAGGAATTGAAGGTGCCTGTAGTGGCATTGAGCCAGTTGAACAGGGGAGTGGAGTCCAGAGGAGACAGGCGCCCTACCCTTGCGGACTTGAGAGAATCCGGGGCTATAGAACAAGATGCTGATGTGATTATATTCCTTTACAGGGATGAAATCTATAATAAAAATAATCCCTCCAATAAAGGCAAGGCAGAGATTATTGTAGCAAAACAAAGAAACGGCCCTACCGGTGTGGTTAATCTAACATATCTTGCAGACAGCACAAGGTTTGTTGATTTCACAGATGCATCCTTCGAAACGGAGGAGGAGGCATACTGATGATAAGACGGCCGGCTGTGTCAGGGCAGTTTTATTACAGCAATGCTCTAAGGCTAAAAAAACAGGTAGGGCAGTATATAACTGAGGATGCGCCTAAAGAACGGGTTATAGGTATTGTATCGCCACATGCAGGACTTATGTACTCCGGACATGTGGCCGGCGCTGTTTATTCAGTTATTAAATTCCCGAATACTTTTATCCTTATAGGACCAAACCATACCGGACTCGGAAGAGATGTGTCTATAATGAGTTCTGGACAATGGGAGATACCCACCGGGGTTTTTGCTATTGACGAAAAACTTGGCAAGACCATAATCGGGAAAACTCCTTATGTATCCGATGACATGCAGGCGCATATTCTTGAGCATTCGCTTGAAGTGCAGTTGCCGTTTATATCTTATTTTTCGGATTCTGTCAAAATTGTTCCGATAACAGTAATGACTGCTTCGCTTGAGATGTGTAAGGATATTGGAGAGGGAATTGCAAGCGCTGTAAAAGAGATTGGTTATGAGGTGGTTATAGCGGCAAGCTCTGATATGAGCCATTATGTTCACGACAGCACAGCGAGAAGTCTCGACAGCATGGCCCTTCAGGAAATAGCTGGGCTTAATCCTGAAGGGTTATATAATATTGTTAAAAAACAACATATATCAATGTGCGGATACCTGCCTGTTACAGTGATGCTTTATGCTGCAAAGGCGCTCGGTGCAAAAGAGGCTACACTTGTGAAATATGCTACATCCGGTGATATAAGCGGTGACTATGAACAGGTTGTGGGATATGCAGGGATTATTATAAAATGAAACCCACATGAGCTGATGCTCATAAAAGGTAATAAAAATGTCATTGTCGGGATTGACCCGACAATCCAGAAGCAAAGGTAATAAAAATGTCATTGTCGGGCTTGACCCGACAATCCAGAAGCAAAGGAACTGGATTCCCGCTTTCGCGGGAATGACGGATTGGAGGCATTTTAAGGTGAAATGGGGATACGGATGAAGCAGGGAATTACAGGGGTTATTCTATCTGGCGGTAAAAACCGCAGGTTTCCCGCCCTTAAGGGATTTATAAATATCGATGGTGCTACGATAATAGAAAAAAATCTGGCGCTGTTTAGAGATATTTTTGATGAAGTATTTATCAGCACAAACATGCCCGAGAGATATTTCTATCTTGGCGCACCAATGATCGGTGATGTGCTTCCTTCAAGAGGTCCGATGTCAGGAATATATTCGTCATTAATTAATGCAAAAAGCGATTGCATTTTTGTAATTGCCTGCGATATGCCGTTTGTAAAAAAAGAGGCGGTTTTGCTTATATGCGAAAAACATCTTAAGATGTTCTCCATTAAACAGGTTGATGCAACAATACCTGTTTTTAATGATGAGCTACAGCCCCTTTTTGGTGCATACAGTAAGACGGCTTTGCCTCATTTTAAAAACTGTGTATTAAATGAAAAGACCTCCATGAAACGTTTATTGAGCGAAATTAACACTAATTTTATTGGAGAGTCTGATATAATTACAATAGACCCCGATGGCAGGTCTTTTGTTAATATAAACACAATGGAAGATTACGAGAGAATAGCTCATAGCTCATGGCTCATAGCTCATGGCTCATAGTCTTTTGCTATCAGCTATCAGCTATGAACTATGAGCCAAAAAAGGAGGTATTTTTATGTTCGGTCCATTTGGAGTAACAGAACTGGTAATTATTTTGATTATTGTTTTAGTCCTCTTTGGGGCAACAAGGCTGCCCCAGATAGGAAAAGGCATAGGGGAGGCAATCAAGAACTTTAAAAAGGCGACTTCTGAGCCTGATGAAATTGATGTCACCCCTAAAAAGCCGTTGTCAGAAAGCAAAGAAGGCGCAGAGGTAGAGAAAAAATAGAATTATTGCATTTATGAACAGGGGAGTTACAGCCGAAATAGACCTTAATAATTTGTCAGTAAATCTACAGACAATAAAAGACATTTCAGTCGGCCGCTCAATAATAGCAGTTGTCAAGGCTGATGCATACGGGCATGGCGCTGTAGCGATATCAAAGAGGCTTGTCAAAGAAGGGGTGCAATATCTTGCCGTAGCCTTTACAGAAGAGGCACATGAACTCAGAGATTCCGGTATTGACGCCAAAATTATTGTGCTGTTTGACCCTGACATCAAAGATATTTTTAGTCTTAATCTTATACCTGTTATAAGCGACATAAAGACTGCTTCAGCCCTGTCAAAAGAAGCTATAAGAAGAGGCTGTAAAATTAATGTTCATATTAAAGTTGACACAGGCATGGGAAGACTTGGCATCATAGATAACCCAGTAAAAGAGATATTGGAGATAGCGAATTTAAGCAACATCTATATTAATGGAATAATGAGCCATTTTTCTGATGCTGACCTAACTGATACATCTTTTTCAAAAGAGCAAAGCAAAAGACTGAGTTCTCTTAAGGCAGAACTGTTAAACAGGGGGCTGAAAATAGGCATGTTTCATATGGCAAACAGCGCTGCCTTAACAGCGCTGCCAGAGTCTCATTTCGATGCTGTCAGACCCGGATTAATGTTGTATGGATACTCGCCGATAACGAGTAACAAGTTAAAAGTAACAAGTAACGAGAAGTCTGATAGTAGTCAGTATCAAAGTGTCAAAGTATCAAAGCTTCAAAGTAACAAAGACTCTGATGCTCTGACACTTGGCAACTCTGACACTTCACTCGTTACGCGTCACTCGTTACTGCCGTTACAGCCTGTTATGACTGTTAAGGCAAAGATATTGGCGTTGAGGAAACTCCCGGCAGGCACTCCAATAAGCTATGGCAGGACATTTATTACAAAAAGGGACAGCCTTATAGGCGTTATAACAGTAGGTTATGCAGATGGCTTTAGCAGGAGATTTTCTAATAATGCAGATATGCTTGTGAGGGGGAAAAGAGTGCCGGTTGTTGGACGTGTATGCATGGACCTGACAATGATTGATCTAACTGAAATAAAGCATGTGGAAGAAGGAGATGAAGCAGTCATTATCGGAAAACAGGGCAGCGAATTTATAGGAGCTGATGAGCTTGCGCTCAGGGCTGATACGATACCATATGAGATATTGACATCACTTGGAAATAATGCAAAAAAGGGGTATAATATTAGGGAAGAAAAAAATGAAAGGAGGTGAATCGCTGTATGAGAATCCCTTTTATGAGAATGGTTTCATGGTATCTTATTTTTGCAATGTTTCTTGTCGGCATTGCACCGAGGGTTGAGGCAGGCTTTGTGCCGTCTGAGATTATTGCCCTTGAAGAAGTAGACCGGAAGGCTGATATGGAAAAGGTGCAGAGATTTCTTGAAACAAAGATAGTCAGAGACAGGCTTGAAAA
Source organism: Nitrospiraceae bacterium UBA665 (assembly GCA_002299835.1). GTDB lineage: Bacteria > Nitrospirota > Thermodesulfovibrionia > Thermodesulfovibrionales > Dissulfurispiraceae > UBA665. Next base: position 6,491 of record DBNT01000034.1, read on the forward strand.
GCTCGGATTTACGCATGAGGAGATTAACAGCCGTCTTTCGCAATTGAGCGACCAGCAACTGCATCAAGTAACACAACAGATAGACGAACTAAAAGTTGGGGGTGACATAGGCGCTGTTATAGGCCTCCTCGTAATAGTTATTCTTGTTATATTAATATTGCAGTTGACAGGCCACAGGGTTCTCGTAACCAGATAAAAGTAGAAGCTGAAGGCTATAGCCTTCAGCTTCTAACCTTCTTGCTTTAAGTCAAAAATATGTTTAAATTGAGCCTTATAGGATTGGTTATTTTATCATCTGCTATTTTTTCGTGTTCAGCTTCAACAGTGCATATACAGATTGGCGCTGATGCAAAAATTATAGATAATGTGCCTTTTTATCCGCAGGAGAAATACCAGTGCGGACCTGCATCCCTTGCAGGGGTGCTGAACTTTTGGGGAGTAGATTCAACTCCTGAAGATATAGCCGCCGAAATATTTAGCAGAACAGCGCGCGGCGCTCTGAATATAGATATGCTCCTTTATGCACAAAGGGCAGGACTTTATGCAGAACAATATGCTGGAAGCTGGCATGACCTCACAAAAAAGATAGACAGCGGCTATCCGTTAATTGTTTTTGTTGACTTCGGTTTTTCTTTTTATCAGGCAGGTCATTTTATGGTAGTAATCGGATATAATAATGACGGTGTTATAGTCAACTCAGAAAAAACAGAAAAGATGTTTATGCCAAAAGACAGGTTTTTAAGGATATGGGAAAGGGCAAATTATTGGACATTGCTAATAAAACAGAAGTCAGAAGTCAGATAATCAAAAGACAGAAGTCAGAAGTCAGAAGTCAGGCTATTATAAGAAATAATTATATTTCCTTTAAAGTCTGTTCTCTGTTTTCTGTCTTCTGTCTTCTGATCATTAGTGGTTGTTCTCTGCCTCGCATAATTATTCTTGATGACCCGCTGACTCCTCATGAGCGTATAAATTTAGGTGTTGTCTATGAAAGGATGGGCGAGATTGATAAAGCTATTGAGGAGTATGAGAGGGCATCTAAAAAGCTTCCTGTTGCCCATCTTTACTTAGGCAATGCCTATTTCCAGAAGGGTGACTTTCATGAGGCAGAAAGACATTACAGAATAGCTATAAGAAAAGTCCCTGATCTTTCAGATGCTTATAATAACCTTGCATGGCTTTATTACAATAAAGCCAAAGACCCGGACCTAACGGCTGAATATATAAAAGAAATTCTTAAAGAAGCGGAAGGGCTTGTGATTAAGGCGCTGAAACTAAAGCCATCTGACAAAAATTATAAGAATACCCTTAATAAGATTAGAGAATTAAAGAACGGTAAACATTGAAAACATAAAAAAGGGAAATCTCGCCCCGCAAGACCCAAATGACGAGCCATCTGAGAAATTGCTTGAGAAGATAAGGCAGGAAAGAGAGCAGGCGGTAAATAACAAAAGTTTGAAAGCTAAAAAGAAAAATATCAGGGACAATAAAGCTTCTGCTATAATATGACAAAAAGGAGGTTGTCATGCCCAAGACTTTGGAAATAGACAGTAATATGTACAATGCACTCATTGAGTCTTTTGGTGAAGATACACTGAAAGAAAAGATAGACGACCTCCTCATTTCTGCGATTGAGAACAGGCTGGAACAGTTCTCCAGAGAGATATTGAAATTTGAAGAAAAGTACGGCGTTCCCTTTGGAGAGTTTAAACAGATGTGGGACAGAAATGAAATTAAAGACAAACATAGTCATGAGGTGGAAGGCGATTTTATAGACTGGGAAATGCTGGAGATGGAAAAGAGGGAGTTGCTTTCGACCCTATCCCGCCTGAAAAGTATCAAGAAAAAATGAATGAAAATGTAAAGGACTTTCTTTCAGAAGTAACGACTCTACTCAAAAGGCATTTTAAGGAATTCAACATTGAAGTTCTCATTGAAACCCAAAAGTCTCTTAAGACAAATATCCATCTTGCTCAAAATCTCTTTATTGCGGTTAGATATAACTCAAGAAATGAAAGAATGGATTTCGCGTTGATATATAATGATAAACGGATTTTTGGATATGACAACTTGAAAGAATGGCATTGTCACCCTTACGAAAATCCATCGGATCACATACCATGCGATAAACCATCCATTGAGAAAATAATAATAGACATTAAACGGATTTATGAGGTTGTAAAAAATCATGCCTATTCGGAGAGATAAGGCAAGCCTTAATATTTTCTGGCTTAAAGATGAAAGCCTTGAAGACTCGGAAAATCTGCCTGAGCCTGATGTGATTGCACAGGAGATTATGGAAAACCTTGAAATGGCACTGGAGCAGTTTAGCTACATTAGCGAGGATATGGAAAAGAAATAAAATAACGAAATGTTTTAAAATACCAAAATCTTTAAGGAGGATTTTTAGGTGCTTTCTGAAAGAGTGAGAAAGATTAAGCCTTCACCAACCCTTGCCATGGATGCAAAGGCAAAGGCACTTAAGACAGAGGGATTGGATATTGTAAATTTCGGTGTGGGCGAGCCTGACTTTGATACGCCTGAGCATGTAAAAGAAGCTGCTATAAAGGCTATTAAGGACGGCTTTACAAAATATACACCTGTAGGCGGAATAGATGATCTTAAAGACGCCATTATCGAGAAACTTAAAAAAGACAACAATCTTGAATATGTAAAAGAAGAGACAATAGTCTCCTCTGGCGCAAAGCATAGCCTTTATAACATTGCACAGGCCATTTATGGCCCAGGCGATGAGGTTATAATCCCTTCTCCATACTGGGTTTCATATCCTGATCAGGTATTGTTGAACGATGCAACACCTGTTTTTGTCAAAACTTCCGAAGATAACAACTTTATGCTTAAACCGGATATCCTTTTATCAAGCATAACAAAGAAAACTAAGGCAATCATCCTTAATTCTCCGTCAAACCCTACAGGTCTTGCTTATGATAAAAAAACACTTAAGGCTATAGCCGAAATAGCGGTGAAAAACAATATCTATATCATTTCGGATGAAATATATGAAAAACTGACTTATGACGGCATTGAACATGTCAGCATAGCTTCGCTCGGAGAGGATATAAAGAAATTAACTATTGTTGTAAACGGGCTTTCAAAGTCACATGCCATGACAGGCTGGAGGATTGGTTACGCTGCAGGGCCGAAGGACATAATTAAGGCTATGACAAATATCCAGAGCCAGTCCACATCAAATCCCACATCCATTGCCCAGAAGGCTGCTGTTGCTGCATTAACCGGACCACAGGATTTCATATCGGTGATGCATGCAGAGTTTGACAGAAGGAGGAAGTTTCTTGTAGATGGTTTAAATGCCATTGACGGAGTTAAGTGCATTAAACCGACCGGCGCATTTTATGCGTTTCCAAATGTTTCCGCACTTTACGGCAAGACTGCGGGTGGAAGGAAAATAAACAATTCTCTTGATCTTGCAATGTATTTGCTTGAGGATGCAAAAGTAGCGATTGTGCACGGCGACGCCTTCGGCGATGATAACTATATCAGGATTTCATATGCTACATCCATGGAGAATATAAAGAAGGGACTTGATAGGATAAAAGAGGCGATGTCAAGACTCGCATAGCAGTGAGGCAAAACTCACATGAAAAACATTGATCTCACCTTTATAACCAACGAAGGCGGGCAGAGCCTCAAGCAAAGGTTTGAGGTGCTGATTAAAGACACAAAATTATTTGACTGCCTTGTCGGATATTTTTACACGAGCGGTTTTTACGCTATTTACAAATCGCTGGAAAGCACAGAAAAGATCAGAATCCTAATCGGCATCAGCACAAGCAGGCAGACATATGATTTATTAAAAGCTGCTACGACCGGAAATCAACAAACTCTTAGGTTCTCTCACTACGAAACAAAACAGGCTATTGAAGGATTAGTCGAAAAGGAGATGGAAGACTCCGAAGACAACCGCAAGGTTGAAGATGGCGTCGTTAGGTTCATAGACTGGATACGCAGCGGCAAATTGGAGATCAGGGCGTATCCCTCACAGAATATCCACGCCAAGCTCTATATTATGACCTTTGCAGAGGGAGACAGAGACGCAGGAAGGGTCATAACAGGTTCAAGCAACTTTACGGAAGCAGGATTGATTGATAATCTTGAATTCAATGTGGAATTGAAAAATCGTTCTGACTATGAATTTGCGAAAGAGAAATTTGAGAGTCTCTGGAAAGACGCCGTTGATGTCAGCGAGAAATATATCGAAACGATTGAATCCAAAACATGGCTCAATCAGAATATAACACCCTATGAGCTTTATTTGAAATTCCTCTACGAATATTTTAAAGACGAACTCGGCAGTTCCGAAGAGGTCTTTGCAAAATATCTACCGCAGGATTTTAAGAGGCTTGAGTATCAGGAGCAGGCGATACTTAACGCCAAAAAGATACTTGAGGAGTACGGCGGCGTTTTCATTTCAGATGTGGTCGGATTAGGCAAGACATATATTGCCGCTCTTCTTGCCGGACAGCTTGACGGAAGGACGCTTGTTATCGCACCGCCGGTACTGCTTGATAAAGAAAATCCCGGCTCGTGGACTAATGCCTTTTCCGACTTTAGAATACCCGCTGACTTTGAATCTCTCGGCAAGCTTCAGGACATACTGGACAAGGGAACAGAGAAATATTCAAATATCATTATTGACGAGGCTCATCGTTTCAGAACGGAGACAAATATTACCTACGAAATGCTATCTGAGATATGCAGGGGCAAAAGAGTGATACTCGTTACAGCCACGCCTTACAACAATTCTCCAAAAGATATTTTAAGTCAGATAAAGCTCTTTCAGAAATCTAAAAAAAGCACTATCCCCAATCTGCCCGACCTTGAGGCATTCTTCGGCAGGCTGGACAAAAAACTCAAAGGGCTTGACCGCCAGAGGGATTACCACGAATACATCGGAATTGTAAAGGAAAACGCCCGAGAAATCCGCGATAAGGTTTTAAAATACCTGATGGTGCGCCGCACAAGGACAGAGATAGCGAAATATTTTGAGGACGACCTCAAGCGGCAGAATCTTAAATTCCCGGAAATTGAAAATCCAGAACCTTTATATTACGGGCTTAATGATGATGAAGATAGGGTTTTTAACGAAACCGTTAGACTCATATCAACGGAATTCAGATACGCCCGCTACACTCCTTTGCTTTATTACAAAGGCAAAATAGATCAGCTTGAAAAACAGTCTCAGAAGAACATGGGCAAATTCATGAAAATCCTGCTGATAAAAAGGCTTGAAAGCAGTTTCTTTGCCTTTAGAAATTCAATAGAGAGGTTTTTAAAATCCTATGAAATGTTTATTAATGAGTTTGAAAAGGGCAATGTTTATGTAAGTAAAAAACATAGTGGCAAGATATTTGAACTTCTTGAAAACGATGATGATGAGGCGATTGCAAGGCTTATAGATGAAGGCAAGGCAGAGAAATATGAAAGCAGAGAGTTCAGCGATGACTTTGCAGATGCTCTTAAAAATGACTATGACATATTAAAAACCATAAAGGCATTGTGGCATAAGGTTGACAGAGACCCCAAGCTTGAAGCATTTATTGATGGGCTTTCCGCAAACCGGATATTGTCTGAAAACAAACTAATCATTTTCACCGAATCGAAAGAAACGGCTCAATATCTTTCGGAGAATATAAATAATAAATTCCCGGGCTCCGCGCTCCTGTTTACAGGCGGCTCAGGAGAGGCAACGCGCGACAAGGTGATAGAAAACTTTGACGCAAAGGCGCGGCATCCCAAAGACGAATATCGCATTCTTGTTTCAACCGAAGTCCTCTCCGAAGGCGTCAACCTGCATAGATCAAATGTAGTGGTTAATTATGACATTCCTTGGAACCCTACCCGTATGATGCAGAGGGTCGGCCGTATAAACAGGATTGACACATCGTTTGACAGGATATATACCTTCAACTTTTTCCCGACAAGGCAGTCCAATGACCAGATAAAGCTCAGGGAGGCGGCAGAGGCAAAGATAAATGCGTTTCTTACGCTGCTCGGCGGCGATGCCGCGCTTTTGACGGAAGGAGAGCCTGTGGAATCTCATGAGCTTTTCAATCGGCTGATATCCAAAAAGGCAATTATGGGAGATGAGGAAAGCGATTCTTCAGAGCTTAAATATCTGAAAGTAATAAAAGACCTGCGCGATAAAGAGCCGGATGTTTTTGAGAGGATTAAAAGGCTTCCGAAAAAAGCCCGGTCAGCTAAAATCTTCCCCTCACCCTATCCCTCTCCCGCAAGGGGAGAGGGTAATATAGTTTCCCCTCCCGCAAGGGGAGAGGGTAATATAGTTTCCCCTCCCGCAAGGGGAGAGGGTATTCCCCCTTATGAAAGGGGGATTGAGGGGGTTGTTATTTCCCCTCCCTTGACGGGAGGGGATGAAGGGGAGGGTGGCTATCTTATTACCTATTTCCGCAGGGGCAAGCTGCAAAAGTTTTTCATTTCGGATAATGTAAAAGGCTCTCGGGAGCTTGATTTCCTCACTGCCGCCTCAATCCTTGAAAGCGGACAGACCGACAAAAAGCTGAAACTGCCGGAGGGGTTTTACGAACTTCTGGATATGAATAAAGAGGCATTTATTTTTGCCACTACAGATGAAATGCCCCAATCTCACAGTAGGGCAGGCAGAGACAGCGCAGGCAGGATACTTGTCATCCTCAAGGCAACGATGAAAAACACAAAGCAGTTGACGGATGAGCAGGAGCATTATCTGAAAAGGGTTTTCGCACAGCTTGAGGAAGGGGGAATTCCTAAACAGACGGCTAAAGAGACGCTAAGGGCATTGGATGGACTTGGAAATGGAGTAATGAGCCCGCTAAAAGTTCTGGCGGTGTTGCAAACGCGGATACCGGAGCGGCTTCTTGAAGGACACTATGCGGAGTGTACACCTCAGTCTTACGGCAAGAGGGAAGTAATTTTGTCTCTGTATCTGGCAGGAGAGTAACAGTGGACAGGCAGCAGGCACAAAATATAATCAAAGAGACCTTTGAAAATCCTTTTGACAAAGAAAGGTTTGTCGGATTTGTAAAAAACCTGCTGAAAATATTTGAAGACGCTCCATTTTCTTACAAAGGCAATTTCATACCCGATGCCTATGAGCAATATATCAGCAGCCTTGAGCGCATCGGCAAATATACTGACGGCAAAAATAAAATAGACATTCTTGTAGTAAAACTCAAAAAGAAGACATCCATTGAACGCGCCCGTACCATGCAGAGAAACTTTATCGCATGGTATCTAAACGGCAGCCGCGGCGGTGAAATGAAAGACGCAGCCCTTGCAGCCTTTGTCTCACCGAATGAGGAAGACTGGCGTTTTTCGCTTGTCAAAATGGACTATCGTTTTGAAGAAGGCAAAGACGGCAGGGTTAAAGTCAAAGAGGAATTCACGCCGGCCCGCAGATGGTCATTCCTTGTCGGCAAGAATGAAAAGAGCTTTACCGCGCAGAGCCGTCTTGTCGGGATTTTAGCAGATGATAAACATAACCCCACTCTTTCAGAGCTTGAAGAAGCCTTTAATATTGAAAAAGTCACCAAAGAATTTTTTGAAAAATACCGCGATCTTTTCCTGCGGACAAAAGAGACGCTCGATGAGATTGTTTCCGGCAATCAAAATATCAAGGCTGATTTTGAAGCCAAAGCCGTCAACACCGTTGACTTTGCAAAGAAGCTGCTTGGGCAGATAGTCTTTCTCTACTTCCTCCAGAAAAAAGGCTGGTTCGGGGTTCAAAGAGACGCAGACTGGGGCACAGGATCAAAACACTTCTTGAGGGAATTGTTTGACGGCAGGCACGGCTCATACAAAAACTTCTTCAACGATATTTTAGAGCCGCTTTTTTATGAGGCCCTTCGTATTGACCGCAGCCACGACGACGGCTATTACAGCCGCTTTAACTGCAAAATCCCTTTCTTAAACGGCGGACTCTTTGACCCCTTAAACGGCTACGATTGGGTGAAGACCGATATTCTGCTGCCGAATGAACTTTTTTCAAATTCCATAAAGACTAAAGAAGGCGATACAGGCACAGGTATTCTTGACATCTTTGACCGCTACAATTTCACAGTCAAAGAGGACGAACCCCTTGAAAAAGAGGTTGCCGTTGACCCCGAAATGCTCGGCAAGGCGTATGAAAAATTCAATGCCATCCGTCCTGATAATTTTGAAGAATATAAAAAGGCATTAAAGAGCGGGAATAAAGGGGAAGAAAGCAAATTCAACAAGCAATACGGCGTATATTACACCCCTCGCGAGATTGTCCATTATATGTGCCAGCAGAGCCTTATCAATTATTTATTCACCGAATGCAATATGCCCTGCATACCCTCTCCCTTGACGGGAGAGGGCAAGGGTGAGGGTGTTATTCTGAACGGAGTGAAGAATCTAATCCTTTCCAAAGAAGACATTGAAACCCTCATCAAATACGGCGAACAACTTGGAGAGAATGAAGCGACTGTTGAAGCAAAAGGCAAAGAGACCAAAACCTATTTCTACAAACTCCCCGAAAGCATACGCCAAAACGCAAAGCTCATTGACGATAAGCTTGCCAATATAAAGGTCTGCGACCCAGCAGTAGGCTCAGGTGCCTTTCCCGTAGGCATGATGAGCGAGATTGTAAAGACAAGGAATGTATTAAGCGCTTATTTATCACCCTCCCCAAACCCCTCCCGTCAAGGGAGGGGAAATGAGGGGGATGCCTCCCATCAAGGGAGGGAAAATTATAACGAGTCCCCTCTCCCCTTGCGGGAGAGGGATAGAGCCTGCCCCGAACTTGTTTCGGGGGTGAGGGGTAAAGACCGCACCATTTATAACTTCAAACGCCACTGCATTGAAAAATCCCTCTACGGTGTGGACATTGACTCTGGCGCTGTGGAAATCGCAAAACTTAGGCTGTGGCTCTCGCTTGTTGTGGATGAAGATGATATAAAGAATATAAAGCCCCTGCCGAATCTTGATTATAAGATCGTCTGCGGAAATTCGCTGTTGAGCGTAAATGCGCTCTTTCATCACCAGTCGCTCAAGAAGCTTGAGGAATTGAAAGGCAGATATTTTGACGAGACCAATCCGGGTAAAAAGATAAGCTTTAAAGAAGAGATTGACAGCCTTATCGGGGAGATCACCCATAACGATAAACACTTTGACTATAAGGTCTATTTTTCTGAGGTGTTTCATACCTCCACTAATCCCCCCTTTGACAAAGGGGGGCAGGGGGGATTTGATGTGGTGATAGCGAATCCGCCGTATGTTGATTCCGAGAGAATGGTTGGGCAAGGACAGTTAGATCTCCGTAAAACAGTAGCAAAAACATATAAACTGACAAAAGGTAATTGGGATATTTACATTGCATTTTTCGAAAAAGGTTTCAATCTTCTAAACTCAAAAGGCACTCTAACTTTTATAACCCCTGATAAATGGATTTCTAAGCCTTTTGGCAATGCTTTGCGGATTAATAAAATATCCAACCTTTTAGCGATATTGAAAGCAGGGAGAGAAGTTTTTGAAGACGTGAAAGTTGATGCTATCGTATCGCTGTTTACCAACACGGAACAAGAATATATTTATGTTTATTTGTATGAAACTGAAATCTTCTTAAAGGACAAGGCACAAAAGAAGAAATTGAAGCCGCCTTACACACTGGATGCCTTGTTTTCTAGTGGTTTAAATTTAATTCAGAAAATTGATAATACTGTAATAAAACTATCTGATAATTTCCTGTGCGAAAATGCATGTGCGACATCAGATGCCTATAAATTAAAGCCATTCATACACGAGAATAGAGGAAGTTCCATAAATACTGCTACACATTTTAAGATGGTCAATACCGGCACTATTGGGAAATATTTTTCAAAATGGGAAATACAGCCGATGGTGTATCTGGGGGATGAATATCTGCGTCCCGTTGTGAAAAGAAATGAATTTTTTAAGAATTTCAAAAATGCATACTCAAAGAAGACTTTTCGCCCGAAAATCATCATCAAAGGCTTGAATTTGCTAGACGCCTTTCTGGACAATGAAGGCACTACGATACCGGGCAAAACAACTTTGATTATTACTAATAAAACTGACAACAAAGATGAATTAAAATTACTATTGGCGATTATAAATAGTTCGCTGATATTTTATTACATCAAGGAAAAATACTCTGCGTCTAGTTATAATCAAGGCATTACTTTTACAAAAGGCATGATTAATGATATTCCTTTGCCAAGTATAGATACCAACGTGCGCAAAAACATAATTGCCCTCGTTGACCAAATCCTCGCTGCCAAGACCACCCCGCCTTCGGCTCCCCTCCTTAATAAGGAGGGGAATAAAGGGGTGGTTGACACCTCTGCCCTTGAGCAGCAGATTGATGAAATGGTATATAAACTCTACGGTTTGACAGAGGAAGATATTGCGATTGTGGAGGGAGACAATTGAGCAGCAATAAACTGTATAATTGTTTGGAGGTAATCTATGGCAAATATGGTTATTAATAGATTTACTATTGATATAGCAAAGAAGGATATTGAAGTATCCTTCTTCACAAAAAATATTACTCATTATTTGAAAGGTAAGAAGGCGACCTATCTTTATGAAGATTTGGAAAGAACTGAAAATGCCAAGGAAGTAATGGATTGGATTAAAGATTGCAAGAGAAAAAAAATTGGAGATGAACAATCCATTTATTTTTCTTTCTATAAAACTACCGGAGCAGAGAAAAAAGCAACAATTAGTACCTATAACAATAAGTTCAAAAAACAGTTTATCAGAGAAACCCTCCTCAAACTCTTTCTTGACAAAGGTTTTTTCGTAGAACCGTATAAAAAAGGCTGCGATTTTTGTATTTACCAAAAGGCCGGCACTGAAAATGGTTTTGATAAATATATAAGATATGATTTCGTTGTCTATTGCTACTTTGATAAAAGTTCAAAAAGGCATGTTAACGAGCTATCCATCAGTATCGGTAGCGAGGATACATATTTTCCTAAACGAAATAAAAGCGAACTGACCGATCATCATAAGGTGCTCCTCCAGAATAACCTTTTACTGAGATATGGGGATGCGAAATCTCTCATTGATGATTCTCAGAATGAGATTCTAGTAAAAGCCGATTTTGATATCCGCATGAAATTAGGAATACGCCAGAAACCACATTTTCAATTTTATAAGAGAAACTACGATTTTATTGATAAATTTGTCAAAGAATCTTTTTTTTCTTTTGACAGCGAATATATGAAGGTTTATATACCTTTTAAAAAATTAGACGACTCTCAAATCAAGTATGTATCCTTTGAATCTAATAAAATGATTTTTGGAAATGGTCAAACGGATTACAGTTCTATTAATGGCATGCGGGATCACGGTCAGTATCAAAAGCCGGACAATATTGGAAATGCAAAATTGCTTTTTATTTATCCTGATTCTGATTCAGCGAAAAAATTATATACATACTTTTCAAAGGGCTATCGTCACTTTCCGGGCTTAGAATCGTATATCGGTATTCCTGCACAGCCAGCGGAAATAAGAATCAAATATGAACCTGACAAGTTCATCGAATTGCCCAAAAAGATTGAGAGTGAATTGCCAAATAGTTCATATGAAAATCTTATAGCTATTTGTATTATGCCGTTTAACAAACAAAGTGCTACCCCTGCACAATCCAACGCTTATTATAAAATTAAAGAAATACTGCTTAAGAAAAACATAGCCTCTCAATTTCTTGAACGCAGCAAAATCTTCTTGGAGGACTTTCACTATTACCTACCAAATATATCCATTGCCATGCTTGCCAAATTGGGAGGTATTCCGTGGAAATTACAAACCGATAAATACAATCAACTAATTATCGGGTTTAATATTTTTAGGAACAAGGCTAATAGCTTTGTTGGATCGGCCATCTACTTTGATAACGAAGGATTACTAAAAGGCATAGACGCCTTTGAAGAAAAGAATTCTGTTCGGGAAATTACCTCAGCAATCAGGAATTCAATTTCAAATTACATAAAACAGAATCAATTCTGTGATAGTTTGATTGTTCATTATTTTAAACCACCATCAAGTGAAGAAAAAATATCAATTGAAAAAATGCTTTCTACTGAATTGAATCTAAAGATTCCTGTCGTGTTTGTTGAAGTTAACGATGCGAAAACCTCGACGGATATCTGTTTTGATTTGGACTATGCTTTGCTTATGCCTCAAAGCGGCACCTATATAGAGTTAAAACCGAATGAGTATTTACTCTTCAATAATTTAAGGTACTGGGAAAGACCTGCGAATCCAATCAGGCAAGAAGAATATCCTATCAAAATAAAAATTTATGATCCCAGCGGGTCATTCCCGCATGATAAATTAGTGAGTCAGGTATATGAGTTCTCCAGACTATATTGGAAGGGGCTTAAACAAAAAGCTCAACCGGTTACGACTATATATTCGAAGCTGATAGCCGAGTATGTTTCACATTTTGAAGGCAATCAGATACCTGATAATAATACTGCCCATCGTACAATTTGGTTTGTATGAAAGAGATTAAAGATATAATTAAAGATATAATGCTCTTTACAGGTGCCGGTTTTTCAAAACCGGCGGAATGTAAAATGTCTATGGAAATGCTGAAAGATTTAGAAAACCTCAGTAATGATGGGAATGGCATATTCACGCAGACTGAAAGGAAGACGATAAAATTTATTTTGTCTTGCCTTAATTACCATGCACAGTGGCGATCATTAGAAACCGATGGTAAATATTTTTATCAGCCGAACATAGAGGAGTTCGCAATGCTTTTAAGAAGAATCCAAAATAGAGAAAATCTCCTGCCATATCCCGTCACAGGTAATTGGTCTGACAAGATTATGCAATTGGAGCAAGAATTTCGATCGGAAAATAAGAATTCTGAACTGGACTTATATGATTCTATAGAAAGTAAAATCAAAACCATTTGTTATCCAAAATGGCTTAATGTGAACAGCACAGATTTCCTGAAACCTATGAGTGAATTTTTTGGAACTAACCCGGGCATTGATACAAAATTGGAATGGTTTACCTTAAATAACGACCTTGTTTTAGAAGAGCACTTTAAAAATGATAATAGCGTTTACACAGGGTTTGTTAGTCAAAAATGGGTTGGCTTTGATAAGACAATAATTGATGAAGACACTTATAATGCTGGACGAATCAACTACTATAAATTCCACGGTTCGATTGACTGGCTGAGAATGAACGATGGTACTGTACGAAAGAATAATCAAAATATTGATGAAGCGGAAATTGATGCCAAGACGAATCCATTTTTAATATTCGGTCATGGAACGAAGCTATATACAATTGATCCATTCTTTAGTCTATTAAAAATATTTCATGACAAACTACATGAAAGGCGATATTTTTTTGTCATTGGCTATAGTTTCTTCGACCCGCATGTAAATAATTTGCTTTTCAATGAATTGATGACTAACCCCGAACAGGACAAAAAGATGGTTATCGTCAATCCGAATCTATTGAATTTTAATGACTCAGACCTTGAAAGTAAGTATGGATTTGATAGGGTCTTGAAAAAAGAATCTACAATACAGCTTATTGATTTCTTTGAAGATGTACAAAAAAATAACTTCTATTCTGATATGCCTGAATTTAATATAATGCGAATATCAACGGAATCGGTTGTTTATATTAAATATAATGCTGAAGATTTTATTTCAAAGATGTTTGCTGAATCTGATGGTCAGTATGGTTTCATTGAATTAATCAATAAGTTAAAAGAGGAAGTAAAGAATCAATTTTAATAGATATAAGTGGATACAGAGTAAAAGTGACAGTTCTCTTTATTAACAGAACACCTGCAACCGGTGGGGACGCTGAATTTGATGTTTGGAAGTTACGCATTCCGCTCTGCAAGATGCTTCGCACAAGCGCCTGTCTGCCGTAGCTACAGGCAGAACGGAAAGGCTGTTTGAAAACATTGCCGCAGAGATGCGGAGAGCGGGGAATATGAAATTGAAATCTGAAGATATTGCGATTGTGGAGGGGAAGGGGTAAATTGTAAAATAGATATATGGAGAAAACAATGAAGACACTAAATGAAATTAAGAAAACACTGAAAAAGCACAAGGCGGAAGTAGTTAGGGACTACAAGGTCAAGGAGATTGGCATCTTCGGCTCTGTTGTCCGTGGCAAACAAAAAAAGCGAAGTGATATAGACATCCTTGTTGAGTATTCAGAATTGCCGGATCTTCTGAAATTGATTGAACTTGAAAACAAGCTGCAAAAGCTTTTAAAAAAGAAAGTTGACCTGGTAGAGAAAAGCGGGATAAGAACCGAACTGAAGGATAAAATATTAAAAGAGGTAGTTTATATATGACGCGTGATTTTTTGCTGTTTATAAGAGATATTCTTGAGGCAATTGATGACATAGAGAACTTTATTGGCGATATGAACTTTGAAGCGTTTTCCTCTGATAGAAAAACCAGAACCGCTGTTGTTCATGAAATTGAGATTATAGGAGAAGCTACAAAAAACATTCCTACATCCATCAGAAATAAATATAAAGAGTTGCCTTGGCAGGACATGGCAAAAATGCGGGATAAAATTAGCCATTTCTATTTTGGGATTAATTATGAGATAGTCTGGAAAGTTATAAAGGAAAGATTGCCTGAGATTAAATCAGCAGTTGAAAAAATCTTAAAAGAGTTAACCGAAAAATCCTGAATGAACCAGCAGCCCTTTATCACTCTCGTTGACCAAATCCTCGCCGCCAAGAAACAACACACCCATCAATCCTTTGATAGAGGAAACACACCCCGTCCTTCGGACACCCCTCTTGATAGAGGGGAATATTTTGTAGCTTCCCCTCTTGAGAGGGGGCAGGAGGGGTGTTCCGACACCTCCGCCCTTGAGCGGGAGATTGACCAGATGGTCTATAAACTTTACGGATTGACAGATGAAGAGATTGCGATTGTGGAGGGAGGGGATAAGAATGGAAATCAGATACTCGGAAAAGGCTTATAAACAGATTAAAAAGATATTTAAGGGCGATAAGAAAAGTGCTAAAATAATAATAAAAGAGATTGAGGCATATGCTGCAAATCCTTCAGGGAATTTTGATATAAAAATCCTTAAAGGTAAGTTTGAAGACATCAAAAGACTTCGTGTTGGAAACTATAGAATTATATTTGACGACAATGCTAATAGAGGCTCTTGCAAAAGTCTAAAAATGTCATTCCCGAAGTTCTTAATCGGGAATCCAGTTCCTTTAAAATCAACGACCCCCGATTAAGAACTTCGAGGGCAGGCTGCTGGATTCCAGCTTTCGCTGGAATGAGCTACT
>DBNT01000033.1 GCA_002299835.1 Nitrospiraceae bacterium UBA665
TCTCTATCTCTGTTTTTGGGCTTCTCTCATTTTCGAGCCATTGACAACAAGTCTCTATCTATTTATTATAAAAGCATGAGAAATATTGATTTCACTAAACTTGCAAGACCGAATATTCGCTCTCTTAAGCCATACGAGACAAAAGAAATTCCATGCAAAGTAAAGCTGGATGCCAATGAAAGCCCATATTGCATTGATATTGCACCTGATAAAAAAATTCTTCAAAGGCTTAATCGCTATCCTGACCCTGAAGCTAAAGAACTAAAGAAGGCAATTTCAAAAAACCTAAAAATCAATACAGCAAACATACTGCTGGGAAACGGCTCTGACGAGTTAATTTACTATTTGATAACTACCTTTGGAGGCCCTGTCCTTTATTCTGAGCCTACATTTTCAATGTATGGTATAATTTCTCAGGCATTGGGAGAGAAAAATATCGGTATCTCTTTAAATAAAGATTTTGATCTTGATATTGATAAAATGCTTTCTGCTATCAAAAAATACAAACCTAAACTCATATTTTTGAGCTCGCCGAATAATCCTACTGGCAACTGTTTTTCTGCTGATAAGATTTTAAAAATTATTAACTTCTCACTTCTTGCTTCTCACTTTTCACTTGTTATTGTGGATGAAGCATATCAGCCGTTTTGCAGCGAAAAGGGATTTTTGCCTTTACTGAAAGATTATAAAAACTTAGCCATATTAAGAACATTAAGCAAAATAGGCTTTGCATCGTTAAGAATAGGTTATCTGATGGCTGATAAAGACCTAATCCATGAAGTCAATAAAGTCAGGCTTCCTTTTAATCTGAATGCCATATCGCAGGCAATAGCGGTAGATGCATTCAGGAGTAAAAAAATCATTGAATCCCAAATAAAAGCTATCAGAGCAGAAAGAGACAGGCTCTTCAATGAGTTGGGCAGCATGAACAGCGTTAAGCCATATCCTTCAGAGGCAAATTTTATATTATTCAGGGTAGAAAATGCTGATAAAGTTTTTTTAAGTCTGCTAAAACAGGGTGTTCTGGTTAGAAATCTTAGCCATCTTGTGAAAAAATCATTGAGAGTAACAGTGGGCACACCTGAAGAAAACAATATCTTTATTGATAAACTGAAAAAGGCGATTGGAGGATTATAATGAGAACTGCTCATGTTAAAAGAAAGACAAAAGAAACAGACATAGACATTAAGATAAATATTGACGGAAAAGGTATGAACAGCATAAGCACATCTATTCCTTTTTTGGACCATATGCTCACTCTTTTTTCCTTTCACGGAAAAATAGATTTAAATATTAAGGCAAAGGGCGACATAGAAATTGACTATCACCACCTTATAGAAGACATAGGCATAACATTAGGTGAGGCAATTAAAAAGGCGCTTGGAGATAAAAAAGGAATAAAGAGATATGGCGAAGCAATCGTGCCAATGGATGAAAGCCTTTCACAGGTTGTTATAGACTTAAGCGGACGGCCGTATCTTGTGTATAAGGCAAAACTTCCTAAGGGAAGTTTAAAAGACCTTGATTCATCTTTGTTTGAGGACTTTTTCAGGGCATTGAGCAATCATGCTACGATGAATCTGCATATAATAGTGAAATACGGCAGAGACTTGCATCATATATTTGAATCAATATTTAAGGCATTTGGAAGGGCGCTGAATGATGCCTCATTAGTTGATAAAAGAATAAAAGAAATTCCGACCACAAAAGGGAGGTTTTAAATGAATGGAGCTCTTCAGTCAGGTTCGCTAAAAATAGCATCTATTATGGGAATTCCTATAAAGGTGCATTTTTCTTGGCTTATTATTTTTGGACTGATAACATGGTCGCTTTCTGCATTTTATTTCCCGAAGGAGGCGCCTGAACTGTCTCCGGCATCTTACTGGATTTATGGCACAATAGCTTCATTGCTGCTCTTTGCCTCTGTTGCATTCCACGAGTTGTCGCACTCCTTTGTTGCTTTGAGATATAAATTGCAAATAATCAATATAACTCTTTTTATCTTCGGCGGGGTTGCGCAGATGAAGGGAGAACCGCCGTCTCCAAAGGCAGAGTTTAGGATAGCTATTGCAGGCCCTCTGTCAAGTTATTTCCTTGCCTTTGTTTTTTATTCATTATTTATTCTATCTGTAACCGAGATTACAAAGGCGCTATTTCACTACCTTGCGCTGATAAATTTCATACTCGGAACATTCAACCTCATACCCGGCTTCCCTATGGACGGCGGAAGGGTTTTCAGGGCATACCTTTGGGGAAAGACAAAGGACTTTTTCTATGCTACGAGGAAGGCTTCCAGCTTTGGTCAGAAGATTGCTATTTTTTTTATAATTTTTGGCATTTTTTCAATATTCACAGGTTTTCCAGGCGGTCTTTGGTTAATGCTCATAGGATGGTTCCTCTATATGGCTGCACAGGCAAGCTATCAGCAGGTGAGCCTTCAAGAAACTCTTAGCGGCGCTAATGTCAGGGATATAATGGCTCGGGATATAGTTACAATGTCGAAGGACATAAGTATAGACTCGGCAGTAAATGACTACTTTTTAAAATACGGCTATGGCGGTTTTCCTATAATGGATGACGGGAGATTTTTAGGTTTTGTTACATTAAAAGAAATAAAGGATGTGCCGAGGGAAAGGTGGAGGGATGTCAGGGTGTCTGAGATTTATGTTTCACATAATAAAAAATGGGAAGTTTCTGAAGAAGACGACGCTGTAAAGGCTCTGGAATTAATGATAAATGAAGACAAAGGACGGCTGGTCGTAACAGAGAGAGGAAGCATAAAAGGACTTATAACGCGAAACGGCATTGCAAGATATGTCCAGATTTATGGGCAGATTATGGGCAGGACAGAGAAATAACGGAGAAATAAGGAATGCCGGAGGCAAAATTAAAAGTAATCTTATTGCGTCATACACCCGGTCCGGAAGAAACCGTGGCAATGGCTGCAAAGCTCTGTTACAGCCCTTCGGACATTGAATCGTTGAAAGAAAAGATCGAGGCAAAAGACCAGAGGGCATTTTTAGAAAAGCTCATAAAAATGGGGCATATGACCCCGATAGAACATGCATCATTTACCTTTGCAATTGAAGGCATTTCAAGGGCATGTTCCCACCAACTTGTAAGGCACAGGCTTGCCTCTTACTCGCAGCAGTCGCAAAGATATGTATCTGAACTCAGAACTCAAAACTCAGAACTCAAAACTCAGACTTTTGATTATATAATTCCTCCTTTGATAAAGGACGATGCTGAGGCAAGAGAGATATTTAAGAGATTTATGCTTGAAGCACAAAAGACCTACGACTTTTTGGTTGAAAGGCTGGCTGAAAAAGGCATTAAGGGAGAATCAGCAAATCAGGATGCGCGTTTTGCCCTGCCTAATGCCGCAGAGACAAAGATAATAGTCACAATGAATGCAAGGGAATTGCTGCATTTCTTCAGACAGAGATGCTGTAACCGCGCTCAGTGGGAAATCAGGCAGATGGCTGAAAAAATGCTGAAACTCGCAAAGAAAACATCGCCTGTGATATTTAAAAAAGCTGGCCCCGGATGTCTTTATGCGCCATGTCCTGAAGGTGAATACACATGCGGAAAGATAAAAGAGGTGAGGGGAAAATACGGAGTTATTAAATAACCTCTTTTGTCTGTGTGCCGTCTTCGCTTATGTTTTAAAAAAATGCTATACTTGAAGTAAATCGAAAGAGGGGGTGACTATCTGATGGCATGTAAGTCAAAGGGAGCATGCGGTACAGCCAAGAAGGCAACTGCAAAAAAGACAAGCACAAAAAAGACAGCAAAGAAAAAGTAGGTGACGAAATTTGCTAAGCTACAGTTACCTTATCAGGAACTCTAGCAGCGCCTTTTCTGTGTGCAGCCTGTTTTCTGCCTGATCAAATACAGCGCTCTGCGGGCCATCCATAACTTCATCCGTTATCTCTTCGCCCCTGTGTGCAGGAAGGCAGTGAAGCACCGCCACCTCCTTTTTTGCACACTGAAGCAGTTCAGCGTTAATCTGGTAACTTCTGAACTTAGCCTTTTTCTTTTCGGCATCTGCTTCCTGTCCCATGCTTATCCATGCATCTGTATATATCACATCTGCTCTGCCTGCAGCTTCTTTTGGATTTCTGAGTATTATTATTTCTCCTTCAGCGCTGCCTCTTGCCCTGTCAAGAACATCCGGGTCCGGCTCATAGCCTTCAGGGCAGGCGATAATTATATCAAAGCCTGTTTTTGCTGATGCCTCAATTAAAGAATTTGCAACATTATTGCCGTCTCCTATATAAGCAAGCCTTACTCCTTTTAATTTGCCCTTTCTTTCTACAATGGTCATAAGGTCTGCAAGTGCCTGACATGGATGATGAAGGACTGAAAGCCCGTTTATGACCGGCACGGTTGCATGTAATGCAAATTCTTCTACAGTAGAATGTAAATATGTTCGTAAGATTATACCGTCTAAATATCGTGATAAAACCTTTGCTGTATCAGAAATGCTTTCTCCTCTTGCCAACTGTATTTCTTTCGGGTTTAGATATATAGACTGACCGCCTAGTTGATATATTCCTACCTCAAATGACACCCTTGTCCTTGTTGAAGGCTTTTCAAAAAACAGTCCTATGCTTTTGTCTATTAGCGGGCATTTGCTTTTGTCAGCGCCTGACTTTAATTCTATTGCCCTTTTGATTAAATTCTCTATCTCATCTTTTGATAAATCCCATATTGTCAGAAAATCCCTTTTCATTTACCAAGCACCTCCTCCAGGACATCTATTAAGAGGTCGATCTCCTTTTCTTCTACAATCAGTGGCGGAGTAAACCTCAATACATTGCCGGCAGTGCAGTTTATGAGCATACCTTTGGCAAGGCATGATTTTACAACCGAGGTACCGTCTATGTTGATTTCAAGTCCGACAAGAAGCCCTAATCCCCTTGCATCAATTATACGCTCCGGATAATAGTCCTTAAGATGATTGAGCCTTTCCATAAAATATCTTCCCATTCTGTTGGTATGATCCAGAATGAAGCCATCTTCCAGTATTGTCTCAAGTGTCGCTATGGCTGCTGCACAGACAAGCGGATTGCCTCCGAATGTAGATGCATGGTTGCCCGGCTGAAACGCAGATGCAACCTTTTCTGTGCTAAGCATAGCGCCTATCGGCGCTCCGCCGCCTAATCCCTTTGCAAGGGTCATTATATCAGGCTTTATTCCATAATGCTCATAGGCGAATAGCTTGCCGGATCTTCCCATGCCGGTCTGGACTTCGTCCATGATTAAAAGCAGGCTATGTTTATCGCAAATCTCTCTTACTTTTGCAAGATAATCGCCGGAAGGAATTTTGATACCGCCCTCTCCTTGCACCGGCTCAAGCATAATAGCACAGGTATGCTGATTTACTGCTGCTTCAAGCGCATTAATATCATTGAAAGGCACATATTTAAAGCCGGGCATGAGCGGCTCAAACCCCTTCTGAAACTTTTCCTGTCCGGTGGCTGTAAGGGTCGCAAGCGTTCTGCCGTGAAAGGAGCTTAAAGCAGTTATTATCTCATATCTGTCAGGACTCATATGCTCTTTTGCGTATTTTCTTGCGAGTTTTATAGCAGCTTCGTTTGCCTCAGCACCCGAGTTGCAGAAAAACACCTTATCTGCAAATGAATTTGAACATAGCAGTTTTGCAAGTTTTATCTGGGGTTCGATATGGTAGAGATTTGACACATGGAGCAGTCTTTGCGCCTGTTTCTGTATTGCCACAACCACACGCCGATGGCAGTGTCCGAGCACATTTACTGCAATGCCTCCGACAAAGTCGAGATATTCGTTCCCATCGCTGTCCCAGACTTTTATGCCGTGTCCTTTTCTTAATATCACAGGCTGGCGGGCATATGTGTTCATCAAGTAGCGTTCTGAATTTTCAATATCGGCAATTGTCTTTTTAGTCTGCATAAGAAATGATACCATAAGGCATACGGAAATGGGCAACATATGTTATAATTTTTGTCTATGAAAATCGCAATTACCGGCAAAGGCGGCGTAGGCAAAACAACTCTATCCGCAATACTGAGCCATCTTTTTGTAGAGGACGGCAAGCGGGTAATTGCTGTAGATGCAGACCCGGATGCAAACCTTGCACAGGCGCTTGGTCTTAATGCAGATGAAATCAGAAAAATAAGGCCGATCTCCGATATGCCTGAATTAGTAGAGGAGAGGACAGGCGCCAAACCCGGAAACCTTGGGGGGATATTCAAACTCAACCCTAAAGTAGATGACCTGCCGGAAGAAATAGGATACAGGCTTGACAGCATTATTTTACTTGTAACAGGCAAGCCAAAGGCTGGCGGAGCAGGCTGTTACTGTCCTGAAAATGTACTTTTAAGAAGGCTTCTTAAACACCTTTTTTTGGAAAGGAACGAGGTGGTAATTGTTGATATGGAGGCAGGCATTGAACACCTTACGAGGGCAACAGCAGAGGCAGTGGATGCTTTTATAGTTGTTGTAGAACCCGGACAGAGAAGCATACAGACAGCAAACACAGTCAAAGAAATGGCAAAAGACCTCGGCGTAAAAAAGGTTTTTGTGGCTGCCAACAAAGTGCGTGACGATAAAGACACAGATTTTCTAAAGGAGCATATCAGGGATATGGAATTTTTAGGCGCAATAAAATTTGATCAATCGGTTATGGATGCGGATGTCAGGGGTGATTCCCCCTTTAGTGCTGCATCTGAGGTGGTCGAAGAGGTCAGAGGGATAAAGAAAAAACTCGAAGGCTATCTGGGGTATGACAGATAAGGCTTCCATAAGAAGAGATATTTTATCCCAAAGGGATTCCATGAGTGAAGAAATCAGGAAGGACAAGGACAGGGAGATTAAAGAAAGGCTGCTGGCGCTTTCGGAGTTTAAGGCATCCCATAAAATTCTCTTATATGCCTCTTTCAGAAGCGAAGTTGACACCTTTGATTTGTTAAAATATTGCATTGCGCATGGCAAGGTAACTGTGCTGCCGAGGGTTAATCAACAGAACAACGAGCTGGAGCTTTACGAGATAAAGGATACAGAGGAGCTTGTTAAAGGTTATTTTGGAATACCCGAACCAAATGTCTCTGAAGCCAATATCTCAGATAGAAAGATGAATGTGGAGCATGTGGATTTAATCATAGTTCCCGGCGTTGCATTTGACGAAAATTGCCATAGACTTGGATACGGAAAAGGCTTTTATGATAAATTATTGTCAGAAGCCAGAGGGAAAATTATTGGGTTAGCATACGAAGAGCAAATTGTTGAATTAATCCCTTTAAAACCGCATGATATAAGAATGGATATGATAATAACTGATAAAAGAATTATAGGGTGAGGCTCTTGCAAAAGTATGTTTTTATGCCTAAAGTCTGTCATTCCAGCGAAAGCTGGAATCCAGAAGCCTGCCCTCGAAGGTCTTAATCGGGGGCCTTTGTTTTTAAAGGAAATGGATTCCCGCGGAAGAACTTCGGGAATGACATTTTTACGTCTTT
>DBNT01000012.1 GCA_002299835.1 Nitrospiraceae bacterium UBA665
AGACCGTGTGCCTTGACCATTTCCTGTTTTTTTGTTGGTTACCAGAAAAATTAGTTGCTTTTTTAAGATTATTTATGTTAGTTTAAATATGGAAAACGATTTTCCGGTGGCTATACCGGAGGGGCAACACCCGTTCCCATTCCGAACACGGAAGTTAAGTCCTCCAGGGCTGATGATACTATGACCGCGAGGTCATGGGAAAGTAGGACGCCGCCGGATTAAAATTAAAACAAAAAAGCTCGGTGTTTAACCGAGCTTTTTTGTTTTTGATGTGAGCTTAAGATTACTCGCCGCAGCAGATGCGTCTCATCCTTTTTTTGCCTGATGGAGAAACAGCCATAACGACATCCACTTTGTTTCCGCAGTTACGGCAGGTAAGTCCTTTGCTTTTATTTTCGGCCCGTGCTGTAACATCTGTCTTTGATTTTGCTTTTTCTGTCATAATACAACCCTCCTTTTTTGAGATTATGAGATTATATGAAAAGTCTTGTGATTTAAGCTATTAAAACTCACAAAACCTTTTATTCTAAAATAAAAATCATATTGTTGTCAATTTTATTCTTTGTTTTTTATTCGCTCTTGTTGCTCTTGGATAGGATTTTTGCAAAAAAGGCCAGCTACTGTGTAATATAGTTATGGTTATGACTTCAGCAAGGAGATATCACTATGGAGCTATTAAATAGAATAAAGATATTACCACTACATTGCAGATGTGCTTGTAAATCAGCAGGCAGATTCCTTAACATATTTCTTTGCGGTGTATTTAATCTTCAGGTGCAGGGGATTGATGAAACTATTTTGCAGTAAAGAGTTTATCGCCATACCGAAAAATAGAGATAGAAAATTGTCATTCCGAGTCCCTCACTTTGTCATTCCGAACCCCTCTCTCTGTCATTCCGAGCGAAGCGAGGAATCTTATTATATCGCTCGGGGCAGGCTCCGTGAGGAATCTATCCTTTTCGTTCGGGATAAACTCCGCGAGGAATCTGGCTGTTTTCCGAAAAAGATTTCTCAAACCCTTCGAGCTTTTGAAATGACAGACATATCAACGCGTTTAAAATCATATCTCTATTTTTCGGCGCTATATGTTTCACTAAGGCACGATAAAATGAGCTATAATTTTAAGATGTTTGTGTATAAAGATATAAATAGATTTTAGGCGGAGGTTTTTTTGAAGACATATCTTATTGTCATTTTCTGTCTTTATATATTTAAAGAAGCCTTTGAGTATTTTGCCCAATACCTTAATTTTAGATATCTAAAAAAATATGGAGCGAAAATACCGCTTGAGATTGAAGGCAAGGTTGACGAAGCATTGCTGAAAAGAATGCAAGAATACGAAGCTGACAAGACCAAATTCAGTTTTGTCTCTTCAATGTTCGGCAATGTTGTCACTATCGCATTTATTTTTGGGGGGCTGCTGAATATTTATAATTCGTGGCTGGCGCCTCTTAATCTTTCCTTTATCGTTTCAGGCTGGCTGTTTTTTATGCTTTTATTTTATGCAGGAGAACTTATATCCATGCCGTTCAGCCTTTACAGCACTTTTAAGATAGAGAACAAATATGGCTTTAATACTATGACCGTGAAACTCTGGATTTCGGATTTCATAAAATCACTTATTATCTCTACCATTATGATGTCCCTTGTAATATTTGCAGGACTCTGGCTCATTAAATGGAGTCCTGATTACTGGTGGTTTTTGGTCTGGAGTTTCCTTTTTGTTTTCAGCATTTTTATCATGTATATATCGCCATATGTTATTGAACCGCTTTTCAATAAATTCACTCCAATAGAGGATGAATCATTGAAAGAAAGGATTTTCAGTCTGGCGGGAAAGGCCGGTATTCATGCCGGCAAGATATTGACAATAAACGCATCCAAAAGGAGCAGACATACGAATGCTTATTTTACAGGCATCGGCAGGACAAAAAGGATTGTGCTTTATGACACATTGCTTGAAAGTATGAACCACAATGAGATCCTTTCAGTGCTGGCACATGAGATAGGGCACTGGAAAAAGAGGCATATATTGAAAACCCTTGTAGTATTTGAAATTTTTTCACTAATATCGCTTTATATTTCTTACAGGCTGATTCAGACTGATTTACTTCTCATGCTTTTCAATATAGATACGGACACAATTTTTGCAGAATTTATAATACTCGCCTTTCTCGGAGGCATTATTTCAATTGCATTGCAGCCGATTGTAAATTCCTTCAGCAGGAGGCATGAAAGGCAGGCTGACAGGGCTTCGTATGAGATGACGAATGATGCAGAAAGCATGATTAGCGCGCTTGCAAAGCTTTCAAAGGAAAATCTATCAAATCTTTATCCGCATCCGCTTTATGTGGCTTTATGCTATTCCCATCCGCCTATTCTGGAGAGGATAAGGCATATAAAATCTTTTACAAGTTAAGCTATGCCTGACCTGTATAAAATCTCTTAACTTAGGATATAATATTCACCTTAAAGTTCCCAATGGGTTTGCCGCGGGAATCATTCAATTTTAGATGGAGAAAGACGATGGTTATTCCTGATTTTGTTAACAGGACAACATGGGACAAGGTTCTCAATTACATAGCCCTGAGTGATATGCCGCCGCCGTATTTATTGTTAGATAGAGATATTGTCAGAGAAAAGATAGATACGATAGGTAGAAATATAGAAAACTCAAGGGTGTTTTATGCTGTAAAAGCGAATCCGGACATAGAAGTGCTGAGGTTTTTGAACAGTCTTGGCACAGGGTTTGAAATAGCATCGGAGGGAGAACTCCGGATGCTTGCTGCCCTTGATGTTGAACCAGAGAGGATTATAACGAGCAATCCTGTCAAGACCTTCAAGTTTCTTGAAGAGGCTGTATCCTACGGAGTAAAGTATTATGCATATGACTCTTTTGCAGAAGTAGAAAAGCTTTTAAGATATGCGCCAGGTTGCTATGTGTATGTAAGACTGTCTGTACCAAATGAGGGGAGCGAATGGCCGCTGAGCAAGAAGTTTGGCGTTGAAATGGATGAGGCTGTGGATTTGCTAGTGCATGCCAGGGCGAAAGGGCTTAATCCGGTTGGCATTACTTTTCATGTAGGTTCGCAGTGCAACAATATTTATAACTGGAATACTGCAATTGACAAGGCACGCGGGTTGTGGGAGGCGGCAGAGCAGAAAGGCATTAAGCTGAAGATGCTGAATATCGGCGGAGGCTATCCTGTTCGTTATACCAAGAATGTCGCAGATATTGGCACGATAGAGAAAAAGGTAAACCAGTCTATTTATCAGAAATTTCCACGGGACATAGAGATATTTATAGAGCCCGGAAGGGCTGTTGTAGGAGATGCCGGCATATTTGTTGCTACAGTAATAGGCAAGGCACAGCGCAGTGATGAAAACTGGCTTTATATAGATGTAGGGGTGTTTAACGGGCTGATGGAGAGCATTGGGGGCATTAGATATAGTTACATTGTGGGCAGCAGGAACGAGCCGAAAAAGTGGACGATAGCCGGACCGAGTTGCGACAGCTTTGATGTCATAGACCGTGATGTGGAATTGCCTGACCCTGAAATAGGCAATCGCATTTTGATTCTTTCCAGCGGCGCATATACAATTTCCTATGCATCGGAATTTAATGGCTTTTCGATACCGAAGACGATTTTAATTTGAACATATCAGGAAAATGTATTTATATAGGGGCATGAATAGATAAAAGGCTTTACAATTCGCAGTTTTTAAGAACAATCCAGTGAATTAGCCTTTTATTTTTTGTTCGATATGTTGTTTTTACGAGTCTCAACAAGGTGGCGACGCAAAGCCTTTTATCTATTCATGCCCCTATATCTTTGGTGTTTAATTGCATTTTTCTGGCATGTTAAGTAAATAATAGCTTGATAAAATCAATTACTAATTGACAGGAGGTTTGATATGATCAAGTTTTTTGAGAAGGACCCGTATGCCCCAATACAATATGTATATGATGTGGAGAAGGTGCTTTACAAGGGTAAAAGCGAGTTTCAGGAAATAATGGTGATAGAAAATCCCCACTTCGGAAAGATGTTAATACTTGACGGAACAGTGCAGATAACCGAGAGGGACGAGTTTTTTTATCATGAGATGCTCGTGCATGTGCTAATGCATGCTCACCCGGATCCTAAAAAAGTTATAGTTATAGGAGGCGGCGATGGAGGAACTGTTAGAGAGGTATTAAAACATGACTCTGTAGAAAAGGTATATTTTATAGAAATTGATGAGGAAGTAATAAATGTTTCAAAGAAATTTTTCCCCTCTGTTGCAGGCAGCATAGGCAGTAGCAGGGTAGAAATAAAGTGCATGGATGGCGCTGAGTTTGTTAAGGGCAGGGATGGAGATATAGACATAGTGATAGTTGATTCTACAGATATAATAGGCTTTGCCAAGAGTCTGTTTACTGTTGAATTTTTCAAATCTGTCAAGGATTGCCTTACAGAAGACGGCATGTTTGTAACTCTCTCTGAATCCATGCATTTTCATAAAGACATGGTAATAGAGGTGCAGGAGGCGATGAGGCTTATATTTCCAATTGTTGATCTTTATACAGCCCCTTTAGCTACTTATGCAGGCAATTGGTGGACATTTTCATGTGCATCCAAAAAGCACGACTTGAGGCAGATGAGAAAGGATTTTAAGATAGATGCAAGATATTACAGTGATGAGATACACAAGCAAGCCTTTATGCCTCCCGGCATGTATGAAAGGCTTATGCAGAGGAATCTCATGTGGTAAGCCTATAATCCGTAATCAAGCAAAGCAGGCACGGCTTCAAAGCCTTTATCAATGCGATAAGATTATTTATCTTTACGGATTATGGTAAGCCTTGACACAGGCGGATGATAGTTGTTAAATTATTAGCACTTCAATCATGAGAGTGCTAAAGAGGTAACAGAGATGGCTGAGGATGTGCTTGATGAAAGGACAAGGCAGACACTTTTCGCAGTTGTGGAGAGCTATATAAACAAACTGGAGCCTGTTGGCTCAAGGTTTGTTACTAAGAGATATTCTTTTGGCTTTTCTTCCGCAACAATAAGAAACATAATGGCTGACCTTGAGGAATACGGCTTTTTAAGCCAGCCGCATATTTCTGCAGGAAGGGTGCCTACAGATAAAGGATACAGGTTTTATGTAGATTCCATTTTCGACAAAGGTGTCGGCAGTCCATTGATATCAGACTCAGACACTGATAAAGACTTATCTGTTGGGCAGGATGAAGCTATATTTGAATTTTTGTGCCAATTTACCAGGAACTTTGCAAGAAAACTCCGAGGAATGAAAAACGACACGAACAAAATGTTTTTTGAAGTTACAAATACCCTTTCTTCAATGTCAAATTATATAAGCATTGCCATACCTCCAAAAACCGAACATACCACATTGAACAGAATAGATTTCATAAAACACAAAGAAGACAAGGCTGTGGCAATTCTGCTTACAAACGAAGGTATTGTCAAAAACAAGATGTTAAAAGTAGATTCAAGGCTTACGCAGGAAGACCTTAACAGAATTGCTGAATATTTGAACTCTGAGTATTCCGGCTATACAATTGATGAAATAAAAAGAGTGCTTTTTAAAAGAATTAAGCAAGAAAAAATGATGTGGGATGACCTTATATCAAAGGCCATAAAGATATATGAGCAGGCTATGTCATTTGCAGGCGAGGATATCTTCATTTCTGGCATTTATGATGTTATGAATCTGCCTGATTTTTCGGATATATCTAAACTGAAAGAAGTAGCTGGAGCAATAAAAGATAAGCACCTTATGCTCCGCTTTTTAAATGAACTTTTAAATGCAAAAGGAGTGCAGGTTTTGATTGGCAGAGAGAATTCCGACAGACAATTAAAAAACCTAAGCATAGTCGCTTCCACATATAAAGAGGGTGACAGGCCCATAGGGGTTATAGCCTTGATAGGACCAACGAGGATGCATTATTCAAAGGCAATTTATATGGTTGACACAATTGCAAAGTGCATAAGTAAGACATTTGAACAATAAAACTGAATTTAAGCGGGGTGATATATGAGAGAAAATAAATATTGCTGCGGATCGCCGGAGACAGGCGCCGAAAATACAGCCGAAAACACAAAAGAAATAGGAGTTTCAAAGGAGCTTGAAGACAAAAAAGCTGAAGCATCCGGGACTGTTTTATCAGAGATTGAAGAAATGAAGGATAAACATCTCCGGCTTTATGCAGAATTTGAAAATTTTAAGAAAAAGACTCAGAAGGATAAAGAAGAACTTATAAAATATTCCAATGAGTCTTTGATACTGGAACTCCTCCCTGTACTGGACAGCATGGAGATGGCGCTAAAGCATGGAGCCGAACAGGGCTTGGAATCAGGATCTCTTCTGAAGGGCGTAGAAAACACTTTAAGGGAAATGAACAGGACACTTGGAAAGTTCGGCCTTGCTGAAATAGAGGCAGCAGGCAAGCCGTTTGACCCTGCTTATCACCATGCAATGTCTCAGGTGCAAAGGGATGATGTCGGGGATAATATTGTAGTTGAAGAATTCAGAAAGGGTTATCTTTTTGGAGACAAGGTTTTGAGACCGTCTCTGGTTATAGTGTCTAAAAAATTAGAGCAGTAGAGCAGCAGACCAGTAGTTAAATTACTGAAGATATTAATAAATAAATTAAGGAGGCTGAAGAAATGGGAAAGGCAATAGGAATAGATTTAGGCACCACAAACTCCGTTGTTGCAGTTGTAATGGGCGGCGAACCTGTAGTTATACCTAATCAGGAAGGCAACAGGACTACGCCCTCTGTCGTAGCTTTTACAGAAAAAGGCGAAAGGCTTGTGGGGCAGATAGCAAAGAGGCAGGCTATAACAAATCCAGAAAATACAATTTTTTCCATAAAGAGGCTCATGGGAAGAAAGTATAATTCGCCGCAGGTTGACCACGCAAAAAAGAGGCTCCCGTATCATATAGTTGAGGCAACTAACGGTGATGCACATGTAGAGGCAAGGGGTAAAAGATATTCACCGCCGGAGATATCTGCAATGATACTCCAAAAACTAAAGCAGGCAGCAGAAGACTACCTTGGCGAAAAGGTTACAGAGGCGGTTATTACTGTCCCTGCATATTTTAACGACAGCCAGAGGCAGGCAACAAAGGATGCAGGTCAGATAGCAGGGCTTAATGTCCTGAGGATTATTAATGAGCCTACTGCTGCAGCCCTTGCCTACGGTCTTGAGAAAAAGAAAGAGGAAGAGGTGGCTGTATATGACCTCGGAGGAGGAACCTTTGATGTTTCTGTTCTTGAGATAGGAGAAGGAGTTATAGAGGTCAAATCAACAAATGGCGATACATATTTAGGCGGCGATGATTTTGATTTAAGGATTATTGACTGGATGGTTGAAGAGTTTAAAAAAGAGCAGGGAATAGACCTCAAGCAGGATAAGATGGCGCTTCAAAGGCTGAAGGAAGGCGGTGAAAGAGCTAAAATAGAGCTTTCTACAGCAACGGAAACAGAGATAAACCTTCCGTTCGTTACTGCCGATGCATCGGGTCCGAAACATCTTTTGATGAAACTTACAAGGGCTAAGTTTGAGCAGCTTACAGATGACCTTATACAGGGGACCCTTCAGCCGTGCAAAATGGCGCTTTCTGATGCCGGACTTTCTCCAAATGATATAGATGAGGTCATACTTGTAGGCGGACAGACAAGAACTCCGAAAGTCCAGCAGGTTGTGCAGGGATATTTCGGAAAGGAGCCGCATAAGGGAGTAAATCCAGATGAAGTAGTTGCAGTTGGCGCAGCTATACAGGCAGCAGTATTAAAGGGTGAGGTAAAGGAAGTATTGCTTCTTGATGTTACCCCGCTTTCACTCGGCATTGAGACCCTCGGAGGCATATTTACAAAAATGATAGAGAGAAACACTACTATACCTACAAAGAAGACGCAGACATTTTCCACTGCATCTGACAATCAGTCTGCTGTTACCATTAAAGTCCATCAGGGAGAAAGGGAGATGGCTGTAGATAATAAACTTTTAGGTGTATTTGAACTTGTTGGAATACCGCCTGCACCGAGAGGCGTTCCACAGATAGAGGTTACTTTTGATATAGATGCTAATGGCATACTCCATGTTTCTGCAAAAGACCTCGGCACAGGCAAAGAGCAGTCCATTAAGATAACCGCTTCCAGCGGCCTTTCTGAGAATGAGATTAAGAGGATGATGCGCGATGCAGAGGAACATGCTACAGAAGATGACAGAAAGAAGGAGCTTGCAGAGGCGCGCAATAACGCAGACACCCTCATTTATTCTGTTGAGAAATCTGTTAAGGAATATGGAGACAAGCTCACAGAAGTAGAGAAAAAAGATATAGAGACAGCTCTTGAAAAATGCAGGAAGGCAAAAGAATCAAGCAATGACCCTGCAGAAATAAAAACAGCAATAGAAGAGCTTACAAAGGCGTCCCATAAGATTGCTGAGCACATATATAGGGCATCTAAAGAGCAGGCAGCAGGATCAGGTGCAGGAGAGGCAAAACCAAAAGAAGAAGTGGTTGAAGCAGAATTTGAGGATGTAGATAAAAATAAATAGTCAAAGAGTCAGGGAGTTTAAGAGTTTGGAGTTAAAAAGAAAAACAGCAAACTCCACAACTCCTGAACTCCACAACTCCTGAACTTTTAAAAACTATGAAAGATTATTATAAAATTATTGGTGTTAGCCAGGATGCTACACAGGAGGAAATAAAAAAGGCATTCCGGCAGCTTGCTTTAAAATATCACCCTGACAGAAATCTTGGGGATAAGACCTCAGAGGAAAAATTTAAAGAGATAAACGAGGCTTATTCATGTCTCAGTGATGATGAGAAGCGCTCAAATTATGACAGATACGGCGCTGCAGAGGGCATGGGCGCTGGCTTCGGGGCAGGATATGGCATGGGCAGCGGAGCATTTACCGATATATTTGAAGATATATTTGAAGATTTTTTTGGCACTTTCGGCGGCTTCAAAAAGGCAAAACCCACGAAAGGTGCAGACCTGAAATATAATCTGAATCTTACCCTTGAAGAAGCTGTCTTTGGCTCAGAAAAGACAATAAAAGTACCAAGATGGCAGACATGCGATATGTGCAGCGGCACTGGTTCGGAGCCAGGCAAGCAGCCTGCAGTTTGTTCAAACTGCAAAGGCACAGGACATATAAGATTTCAGCAGGGTTTTTTTAGTGTTTCTAAAACCTGTAGCAAGTGCCACGGCATTGGAAAGATAATAACAAATCCTTGCCGTGCCTGTTTGGGCAATGGAAAGGTTAGGGTTCAGAGAGACATATCTGTAAAAATTCCAGCTGGAGTTGACACAGGCTCTCGTTTGAGATTAAGCGGAGAGGGTGACTTTGGAAGCTACGGAGGACCTCCTGGTGACTTATATGTGGTTATATCGGTTGAAGAACATAGTTTTTTCAAGCGTGACGGCATGGATATTTACTGCGAAGCCCCGATATCATTTCCGAAAGCTGTTTTTGGCGGAGATATAGAAGTGCCAACACTAAATGGCTCTGCTAAATTAAAAATACCAGCAGGCACTTCTTCAGGCAAGTCTTTTCATCTCAAAGGCAAAGGGGCTCCGAGATTAGGAAGCCATCAGAGAGGTGATCAAATAGTTAGCATATATATTGATGTTCCAAAAAAACTCACACCAAAGCAGAAAGAACTCCTTGAAGAATTTGCAAGCATAAGCGGAGAAAGCATAGGAGAGTCAAAAGGGTTTAAAACCAAGCTTAAGGATTTGTTTTCAATGTAATATAAATATGAAGAATATTTTTCCAGCATTTTTAATGCTTGGCGCTTTTATTTCTATTTGTGCTATTTATGTAGTGTCCAGTTATAAAAAGCAATGAGATTCATTTTGATGAATGCCAAAGGCGCTTTTTATTTTTTGATAGCTATTATAAGATATGAAAGCATAAAGTAAGAAACCAGACCTAAAGCTAACGAAGGTATAAAACCTATCCTCTGGGCAAGGAAAATAACACTGAATATATAAGCAAACCACGGGATAACCATTATTAGGAGATTCTTTGCATAATCAACAGCGACTTTCTCGCCAGCATTGGCATAGATAGTAAGAAAAGTGATCAATGTTATGACAGGGAGGTTTGCCAAAAAAGCTGCCAGCAATCCTTTGGCACTGCCTGCAAGATAGGTGATAAGGCTGACCATTGTGCCGCCTATTAAGAAATAAATAATGTATTTAATTTCCATATAAATATCTTAACATAAAGCCTTGCATTATTTGCAGAAGCCAAAATTTATAAGCTGTGCCTGACGGCATTCGTTGATTTGACAAAAATATACAACTTACTGTAAGCTTTAATGCTTATAGAGGAGCAGTTGCTCCTTCGATTCTAAACTGAAGGGGGTGGAGAATTGCATGCTTTAGGTACCCATCTTTTGGTTGAATTGAGGGACTGTAATCCTGAGATTCTAAAAGACCTTAACAGAGTAAAAGAGGCATTGGTTTCTGCAGCAAAAAAAGCTAAGGCCACAATAGTTGATGTTTCCTTCCATGAGTTCAACCCATTTGGCATAAGCGGAATGGTTGTTATAGCTGAATCACACCTTTCAATTCACACATGGCCTGAATATGCTTATGCAGCTGTAGATATCTTTACTTGCGGAGACATTATAAAACCGGAAACAGCTGCCAACTACCTTATTAGTCAGTTTGAGAGCAGAAATCCTTCTATAGTGGAAGTGAAAAGAGGAATTCTTTCCTTCTCAAATGAAAAACTCCCGCACAAGGTATGTGATGCTGAACTCCAAATGGTTTCTTGAGCAAACGACAGCGGATGAAGGGGCTTTTCATTCCCTCAGAGAGGCAATATTTAACGGCAGTTCGGATTATCAGCAAATCGAGATAATCAGGACGGGCAGCTACGGTAAATGTCTTGTACTCGATGGTAAGATACAGAGTAGCGAAGCGGATGAATTCATCTATCACGAAGCACTGGTGCATCCGGTGGCGATTACTGTCAAATCTCCCGAAAGGGTTCTTATTGCAGGCGGAGGGGATGGTGCAACAGCAAGGGAGGTCTTAAAGCATCCGTCTGTTTCAGAGGTAGTCATAGTCGATATTGACGAGTATGCTGTTGAGATATGCAAAAAACATCTTCCAGAACTGCATAACGGCTCATATGAAGACAGGAGGGTAAAAGTTTATTTTGAGGATGCAAGAAGTGTTATAGAGAAATCCTGTGGATTTGATATTGTTATTTTAGATCTTCCGGAGCCTGTTGAAGGTGGCACTGCCTTTCTGTTATACACAAAGGAGTTCTACAGCATGGTTTTTAAATGCCTTAAAGAAAACGGGGCTATGGTTACCCAGTCGGCATCCACAGCAATTAACAACTTGAAAACATTTACAGCAGTGATAAATACATTAAAACAGGTTTTTCCTGTTGTAAGACCATATACTGCTTCCATTCCATCTTTTTATTCTCCATGGGGTTTTGTCCTTGCTTCAAAAAAAGAAGACCCTCTAAACATATCTGAGGATTATATAAATAAAAGACTATCTGAAATTGCCGGTAGTCTAAAGTTTTATGATTATGAAACCCATGCCGGAATATTTTCGCTGCCCAAATATTTAAGAGAAGAAATAAAAGGGGAGAAACGGATTATAACAAATTCCTCCCCCATATCTTTTTATTGAGCTATTTCTTGTCCTATTTTTTGTCTGTCAAGGCTGCTATGCCCGGAAGTTCCTTGCCCTGCAACAACTGCAGCGATGCACCGCCCCCTGTGGAGATAAAAGTTATTGCATCGCTGACACCAGCTCTGTGAACCGCATAGTCTGTGTCACCGCCTCCAACAATGGTAAGGGCATACGCATCGGAAACTGAATTGGCAATTGCAAATGTTCCCCTTGAAAAGGCATCCATCTCAAATACACCCATCGGACCGTTCCATATGATTGTCTTTGCATCCTGAATAGCTTCAGAAAAGAGCTTTACCGATGCAGGGCCGATGTCCAGAGCCCGCCACCCCTTCGGGATTTCCTGTGTTGTCACTATTTTTGTTTCGGCTCCTGGATCAAGGCTCTGAGCAATGACGCTGTCAACTGGCAAATAAAATTTCACATTTTTTTTCCTGAGTTTGTCCGCTATATTTTTTGCAAAATCAAGCATGTCATTTTCCACAAGAGAGTCGCCTACCTCATAGCCTTTTGCCTTGATAAATGTATATGCCATTCCGCCGCCAACAATAACCTTGTCAACCTTATTAGCAAGATTTTCTAAAACCCCTATCTTGCCGGATACCTTTGCTCCTCCCAGTATTACTACAAATGGCCTTATAGGGTTTTCAATAGCGCCTTTTAGATATTCTATCTCTTTTTTCAAAAGAAAGCCTGCAACCGCTGGAAGAAACTTTGCCATGCCAACAATTGATGCATGAGCCCTGTGTGCAGCGCCAAAGGCATCGTTTACATAAAAATCCGCAAGCTTTGATAATGCCCTTGCAAAGGCCTCGTCATTTTTTTCCTCTTCAGGATGAAATCTCAGATTTTCAAGCAAAAGCACATCTCCATCATTCATTTTTGATACCATGCCCTCCACCTGAGGGCCTATGCAGTCGGGTGCAAAAATCACCTCTTTATTTAAAAGGCGCTGAAGCCTCTTTGCAACCGGGGCAAGACTAAATCGAGGCTCTACCTTGCCCTTTGGCCTGCCCAGATGTGATGTGAGAATTACCTTTGCCCCTTCATCTATGGCATAATTGATAGTCGGCAGTGTAGAGCGTATCCTTCTGTCATCGGTTATGACGAGGTTACTGTCAAGAGGCACATTAAAATCAGCCCTTATGAACACCCTTTTGCCTTTTATAGGCAGGTCTTCAATGGTGAGCTTGCCGAGTATATCTTTTATTTCGACGAATATATTATTTTTTGCCATATTTAACTCCTTATTTCCTGCTTATATAAAGTATAAGGTCTCTGAGCCTGCAACTATAGCCCCACTCATTGTCATACCATGCAATCACTTTTACCATGCGATTTTCCATAACCTTGGTAAGCGTGGCATCAAATATTGAGGAATGAGGATTGCCGTTAAAATCAACCGAAACAAGAGGCTCTTCCGTATACTGAAGAATACCTTTCATCGGGCCTTCAGCCCATTTTTTCATTGCTGAATTGACCTCATCGGCAGTTACATCTTTTGAGAGTTCTGCAACAAGGTCTACTACAGAAACATTCGGTGTGGTTACCCTTATTGCAAATCCGTCGAGCTTGCCCTTTAACTCCGGCAGCACAAGACCTATTGCCTTTGCAGCGCCTGTGGTCGAAGGTATCATGGATATAGCAGCAGCCCTTGCCCTTCTCATGTCTTTATGCGGGAGGTCAAGAATTCTCTGATCATTGGTGTATGAATGCACTGTAGTCATAAGCCCTCTTATAATCCCGAATTCCTTGTGAAGGACCTTTGCAACAGTGGCAAGGCAGTTGGTTGTGCACGATGCCATAGATATTATTTTATGCTTTGAAGGATCAAGATTTTCTTCATTGATACCAAGACAAACGGTTATATCCGGCTCTTTTGCCGGCGCAGATATGATAACCCATTTGGCTCCTGCATCAAGATGTTTTATTGCCTTCTCCCTGTCTGTAAAGAGTCCTGTTGATTCTATGACTATATCAACATTCATGGACTTCCACGGAAGGTTCTCAGGGGACTTTTCAGCAGAAACCTTAATCTCTTTGCCATCAACTATTATGGCTCTATCAATAGCTTTTACATCAGCATCAAAAATGCCGTGCACAGAATCGTATTTAAGAAGGTGAGCAAGGGTTTTTGCATCGGTAAGATCATTGATTGCAACAATGTCGATATTGCTGTATCCTTTGCATGTCCTCAAAAAATTTCTCCCAATCCTGCCAAATCCATTAATAGCTACCTTTACTGCCATAATGCCCTCCTTTTTGCGTTGTGCGTCAATCGTAGAGCGTCGTGCGCTTGACTCTCAACGCTTGAACACGATGCGCTTTATTTGAATTTATTTATAACCATTCCGGTTAAAGGCTTTGGATAAAAATATGTTGACTTCGGCGGCATTCGCAAACCAGACAAGGCGACTCTTTCAACATCCTCTACATCTGTGGGATTTAGAAAAAACGCCGCATCAAAATCCCCTCTTTTTACCTTTTTCAATGATTCCCCTATATCCATCTCATAAGACACATCATTTATGCCGAGGTCTCTTTTTATTATCAACTCGTGCAGCACTACTACATCCAGGCTTCTCAGGGCAGGATGAATATCTTTAAGTCCTGAGTTTTTATACTTAAGTATATACCATTTCTCATTGCTTCCGATGTAAAGACCAAAGGTGTTTTTACCTTCGTGGGAAAGCCGCTCGTATATATCGCACTCTAACCCGCATGTGTCAATGATAAAGTCTTTTTCAATCCTGGCGATGACATCTTCTCCCTTTATGCCCTTTACAAGCCTGTGAGTAGGCAGTATTGTGATGCCTTCATCCGCAGTATTTACAAGGAACATCATCATATAATCCCACCCCCCGGGGCCATTTATTTTATTCATTTCTTTTTTAAACTCCAGCGATACTTCATATCTGTGATGCCCGTCTGCTATGAATATAGCCTTATCATTTAATTCTTTTTTTATCAAGTCTATTTCTGTCTCGCCGGTTATTCTGTAAAGTTTATGCACTGCTCCGTCAGTGTCTCGGCTGACAATATATGGCTCATCCGTAATATTGCCGAGGATGCCGGAAGTAACCTTTTTGGGGCTACTGTAAAGCGAATAAATCGGGCTTATATTGGCAAAACAGGACTTCATCAGCTTTAACCTGTCTGCCTTGGGCTTGGAATGTGTAGCCTCGTGAGGATAAACTCCCTTGCCGAGTTCCTCTATTTTCACAAGAGTGATAATGCCTTTCAACACCTTACTATCACCCGCAATTTTATAATCTATTTCATATGCATAAAAAAACGGCCTGTCATCCCTTACAAGTATTCCGTTTCTGTACCATTCCTTAAAATGTTTCACCGCACGAGCGTATTTGTCATTGCCATCTGTATCGCCCGGCATTTCCCTGCCAAAGTCAATACGAACTATATTATAGGGGCTTTTTTGATAAAGGACTTCCCTGTATTCAGGCGTAATAATATCATAGGGAGGCGCTATTACATCATCTCCCGATACCTTTGACTTATTATAAAGGATTCCTCTGAAAGGAACAATTTCTGCCATATTGAACTGTTTAAATTTATTCTAAATTCAATGAACAATTAAAATCAATCTTCAAAGGTGACCCTCAATATCTCTTCTATTGTTGTAACACCATCCATTACCTTTTTAATACCACTCTGGCGCAGTGTAGACATGCCGAGCCTTACAGCCTCTTTTTTTATGTCTGCTCCTGATGCTCCCTGTAATATAAGTTCCTTGAGCTCATCCTTTACAGGCATTACTTCATAAAGGGCTATCCTTCCTTTATATCCACTCCTATTGCATTCAGGACAGCCCATTCCTGCATAGCACTTTATCTCCTTAATCTTATCAGGTGTAAAACCTATCTTAAGAAGGGCCGTCTCTGAAATCTCCTGCTTCTCCTTGCAGTTTTCGCATATTTTTCTTGCAAGTCTCTGGGCAAGTATAAGTATAACCGACGACGATACTAAAAAAGGCTCTATGCCCATATTGGTAAGCCTTATTATAGTACTTGGTGCATCATTTGTATGCAGGGTGCTCAACACAAGATGTCCTGTTAAGGCTGACTTAACAGCTATCTCTGCTGTCTCAAAGTCTCTTATTTCGCCGACCATAATTATATCAGGGTCTTGTCGCAAAAAAGACCTGAGCGATGAGGCAAAGGTAAGCCCGATCTCTTCTTTTATCTGCACCTGATTTATGCCGAAAAAGTTATATTCTACAGGGTCCTCCGCTGTCATAATATTAACCCCGGGCTTATTCAACTGGGAAAGGGCTGAATACAGGGTAGTTGTCTTGCCGCTGCCTGTAGGTCCTGTAACAAGTATCATGCCGTATGGTTTTTCTACCGCCTCAAGGAAATCATGCAAGGGTTTTTCGTCAAACCCAAGCCTTGTAAGATCAAGCTGTAGATTGGATTTGTCAAGCAGCCTCATCACAACCTTTTCACCGAACAGGGTCGGAAGAGTTGATACCCTGAAGTCTATCTGCCTATCGTCGCCTAACTTAAGCTTTATCCTGCCGTCCTGCGGCAGTCTTCTTTCAGATATGTCAAGATGGGACATTATCTTTACCCTTGATGTTATAGCATTCTTTATTTTTATAGGTAATTTCAAAACTGGAGAAAGAACGCCGTCTATCCTGTACCTAATCCTTAGTGTTTCTTCGGAAGGCTCTATATGAATATCACTTGCCCGGGAATTTATTGCGTTCATCAGTATACTATTTACCAGCTTCACTATGGGGGCATCCGTCTCCTTTAGTGCATCCGCATCTTCTTTTTCCTCTACAATGGCAATATCTTCAAGGGCGCTTCCTATTACTTTATCGAGATCCTCTATCTCCATTACATCCTTTTTGCCTGCTTTTCTGTGAGCAGATACCTTTACAGCCTCTTTTTTTGGATAGTATTTTTCTATAGCTTCTGTAATAGCCGATTCCGCAGCCACATGAACGGATATCTTCATGCCTGACAAAAACCTTACATCATCTATTGCAAGGTTGTTAGAAGGGTCTGCAATAGCAATTCTGAGGCCGGCTCCGTCCTTTGAGATCGGGATTAACTGGTATTTCTTTGCTGTCTCATAAGGAATGAGTTTAAGAAGAGATGTGTCAATCTTATGGTCAGAAAGGTTAATGGCAGGGGCATTATATTGTCTGCTTAAAAATGTTATGAGACTTTCTTCGGTAATATGCCCCAACTTCAGAAGCACAGAGCCGAGCCTTTTCCCCTCAAGCCTCTGCATGCGGAGGGCTTCGTTAAGTTGTTCTTCTGTTATAAGTTTGGCCTTTAACAGCAATTGGCCCAGCAGAGAAACGCCTACACTTACACTCATACCCTATAAAGATACTGTTAATTTTATAGTAAAGTCAAACCATAATCCGTAATCATGGCAGAGCAGGCATGGCTTCAAAGCCTTTATCAATGCGATAAGATTATTTATCT
>DBNT01000017.1 GCA_002299835.1 Nitrospiraceae bacterium UBA665
AGGATTCACTGAAGTTGCCCTTAAACGGTAGGTCCGTTCGGCTTTCATGTATCGCCGCTAAAGGCTTTTCAGCCACACCTGCTTTACATGCTGAGCTTGTCGAAGCATGCAAATGTTTCTTTACGAATTATGGAACTGATTTGCGGATTACATGTTGTGCCACTACGAGGAAAAGGAGATATGAACCAGCTAATATGCATGAGATGCATGGTTTTATGGGAAGCATTGTTATAATAGGGGCAGGAAAAGGCGGCAGCGCCCTTTTGTCAGTTCTACTGCAAGAACCGAATATCAATGTCGTAGGCATTGCAGACATTAATCCCAATGCCCCGGGTCTTGATATGGCAAGGCAGTACAATATACCCGTTGCCACGAACTTCGAAGAGCTTGCAGCCAAAAAGCCGGACATAATTATCAATGTAACAGGCAGTAGCAGTATAGCTGCCGAGATTCTTAAGATACTGAAACGGAAATCTCCACACACAGAAGTAATAGATGGACAAAGCGCAAAGTTCATATGGGATTTGCTCGAAAAACGTCGTCAATCAAAAGAGGAGATAAAGGCCCTCCTCAATGAGACAAAAGACCTTTACCGCATAGGTGTTGCCCTGACATCTTCAGATAAGCTGGAAGAAGTGCTTGATACCCTGTTGCTTGAAAGTCTCCGCACACTCAATATACCTGCCGGAAGCATTGCCCTTTATGATGAAGAGACAGATATGCTTACGATTAAGGCAACGCATGGTTTTTCTGAGGATTTCTCAAAGGTTATCCGGTGGAAGAGGCGCAGCGGGGGTCTTACCGCCCATATCCTTAACAAGAGGGTGCCGACTATAATACCTGATGTCGAGAAATACTTAGAGCAATATCCTCTTTCGGCTAATGATGCCCTTTTTAAAGAAGGGATTAAGAGCTTGGCAGCAATTCCTCTCTATGCTAATGAGCGCATAATGGGCATCCTTTATCTTGATGATTTCAAGCCTAAAAACTGGACAGACAGGGAAGTTGAATTCATCACCCTCCTCGGCATACAGGCTGCATATGCTATCGAGAAATTCAGGCTCATCGAAGAAATATCCGAAACAAAGAACTATTTGAGAAGCGTCCTTGACAACTCGGCAGACATAATCGTAACTACCGATACAGAAGGCCGGATAGTGGAGTTCAACAAAGGTGCGGAAAGAATATTAGGTTATTCAAAAAAAGATATTATAGGAACAAAGGCTGAAGAATATTGGGTGAGGCCAGATGAAAGGGAAGATGTACTGAGAATACTTCAAAAAGAAGGATATTTATGCAATTATGAAACAGAGCTAAGAACAAAAGATAATAGGATTATAGATATAAGCCTTACGCTCTCCTATATAACAAACGGCAACGGTAAAATTATAGGGACGGTTGGTGTGAGCAAAGACATGACCGAGAGAAAGAGGCTTGAAAGGGCTATAGAGGAGAGAAATCTTGAACTTCAAGAACTAAACGAAAGATTAGAACAAAAGGTTATAGAAAGGACAAAAGAATTAGAAAAGGCAAACAGGGAATTAGAAAGGTCAAACAGATTAAAAAGCCAGTTTATCGCTACAATGAGCCACGAATTGAGAACGCCGCTTAACTCAATCCTTGGTTTTTCGGAATTGCTTATGGATGAGGTTTTCGGCAGCCTCGCAGAAAAACAAAAAAGATATATAAATAACATATATAACTCCGGCAACCATCTACTTCAACTCATAAACAATATTTTAGATATCGCAAAGATAGAGTCCGGAAAAATGGAACTTCATTACGAAGGCTTCTCTGTAGAGCAGGCAATATCTGAAGCAGAGACAGTAATAAAATCGCTAATTGATAAAAAGAGGCAGAGCCTAATCATAAATATAGAAGATAATGTATCTGCTATAAAGGCAGATAGGATAAAATTTAAACAGATACTCTACAATCTGCTTTCTAATGCTACAAAATTCACGCCTGAAGGCGGAAGCATATATCTTAACGCAGCGATGATAGACGAAAACATATTATATTATCCTGCATTTTATTCTGGGGACAGTTCCTTTTCTGAGAGGGGACGTCCCCTTTGCGCGAGCACCGAGCACTCAACATTGAGTGCTCGGCTGAAAATCTCTGTAACAGATACCGGCATAGGCATAAAAAAAGAAGACTACGAAAGGATATTCGCTGAGTTTGAGCAGGTTGACAGTAGTTTTTCAAGAAGATATGAGGGGACGGGGCTCGGCCTCGCCCTAACAAAGAAACTCGTGGAACTCCACAGCGGCGAGATAACAGTCCAAAGCGAAGAAGGCAAAGGCAGCACATTTAGAGTTATTCTCCCGCTTATTGATATAAAAATGCCGGCAAAAGAATTAATTCCTGAGCCTGCCCTGCCATCGCCTGCAAGAGATGAGCAGGAATACTATATAGAGGAAATTACACAAAAGAGAAGGGGTCAGCCACCGATGATTCTTGTTGTAGAAGACGATATTTCTACATCTGAAGTGCTAACCCTGTATCTTACTCAAGAAGGATATAAAGTTGCCCGCGCCTACAGCGGCAATGAGGCTATAAACCGTATAAGGGAGTTGAAGCCGTTTGCAGTAATACTTGATGTAATGCTGCCGGGGAAGGATGGCTGGGAGATATTGCAGGAAATAAAATCCGACCCGGAACTTAAAGACATACCTGTAATAATATCATCCATTATAGACAACAGGGAATTAGGCTTTGCCCTCGGAGCATCCGACTACCTTGTAAAGCCAGTTGACAGATCATCGCTCCTGAAAAAGCTTGAGGAAATGAGCTTTGCTACAAAAAAAGGCAGGCAACTTATAAATATACTGTGCATTGATGACCATGAAGATACGATTGAACTACTGTCTTCCATGCTCATACCTGCCGGTTACTATGTAATCACTGCAAACTC
This sequence comes from Nitrospiraceae bacterium UBA665, assembly GCA_002299835.1. Lineage (GTDB taxonomy): Bacteria > Nitrospirota > Thermodesulfovibrionia > Thermodesulfovibrionales > Dissulfurispiraceae > UBA665. Next base: position 2,918 of record DBNT01000017.1, read on the forward strand.
CGGGGGGCAGGGAATAGAAAAAGCAATAACATACAAGCCTGACCTTATAATACTTGATCTCATGATGCCGGGGATTGACGGTTTTGAGGTAGCAAGGAGGCTCAAGGAAAACCCTTCAACCAGAGATATTCCCATTCTTATTTTAACAGCAAAAGACCTGAACGTGGATGACAAGCTAAGGCTTGCCGGAAAGGTCGAAACCTTTATTCAAAAAAGCCATTTTGCCAGAGAAGACCTGCTGCAGCATATACGGGATCTTGAAATTACATATCCGCATAAAGCCGGCCTTTTGGATGAGGTGAGCGGTCTGTTTGACCACATCTATTTCCAGTTGCGCCTTGCACAGGAAGTCAGCAGGGCAGGCAGATACAATAGCACCTTCACAATGATGTTGCTTGACCTCGACAGGTTTACTGAGTATATAAAGGCGCACGGCATTCACAGGGCAAACGGTGTTATCAGAAAAATAGCCGAGTTTCTTAGAAAATCAATGCGCAGTTCGGATATTGTTGTCAGATATGGCATAGATGAGTTTGCAGTTATACTCTCAAACACCCTGAAAGAGCCTGCTTACGCGGTAGCGAAAAGGACTCTCACATACATTGAGAGTTATCCTTTTTATGGAGCAGAATCAATGCCAGAAGGAAAAATAACAGCGAGCATAGCTCTTATAAGTTACCCCGGCGACGCACATTCCCCTGAAGAGTTGACATTTAAAGCCAGGCAAATGCTCAGAAAGGCAAAGACAGGCGGCGGGGCCAAATTAGAAGTATATACAAAGGAAAATGCTGAAGATGTTGCCAAAGATATTGCCAAAGATATTGATAGTTGAAGACAATCAAGTCAACATGGAATTATTTGTAGACCTTCTTGAGGTCTCCGGATACGAGTATATCTGCGCAATGAACGGAAAAGAGGCGCTGGAGATCGCCAAAAAGGAAAATCCGGATATCGTGCTGCTGGATATTCAACTGCCGGGAATGGACGGGCTGACAGTAGGAAGAATTTTAAAATCATCGGATGAAACAAAACACATAAAGGTGGTAGCCCTTACTGCCCATGCCATGAGAGGCGACAGAGAAATGTTTTTAAAAGAAGGATTTGACGGCTACATTTCAAAACCTATAAAGACAAAAGAGTTCATAGACACAATCAGGGACTTTCTTCAACCACATATCCAAACCTTGCCTTGAATTCCTCCTGACTCATATTCGCTGTCTTTGCCAGACTCTCTATTCGCCCTGCTTCAAAGTCTTCTTTATCAAGCCGTATCATATACTTCATCCCGACCTCATAGGTTTCAGAAGTAATATCTACTCTTTTTATCTTTACCTTTCCAGTGGAATAATCAATCAATTCTACAAATGGCAAGGGCCTCAGGTAGCCTTCGTAAAATGTTATCATTGCGCCTGTGCCGCCTCTAAGAAGGTATCTTATTGCTCCATATCCGAGATTTCTCGTATATTCTGTATCAAACGGTATCGGGTCTGCAGCCCTTAATTCATATCCTATGTTTTTATCAACAATAGTAACTTTTATGCCCATAGAGTCAAGGGTTTTTATTACAAAATTCTTTAAAACCCTGCCGAGCTGTATTTCAGAAAGCCTTATCCTGCCTGTCTCATCCTTTTCAAGCTGTTCATAACTGCTTAATTCTTCAATATCAAACTTCTCAGATACGCCCTCTGCAAGTATTGCAACACCATGGTCCCTGCCCATGGAAAGCCTCTTTATTATTGCGCCTGTAAGTATATCCGCAACCTTTTTAAAAGAAAGCCTTTCTTCAAATTCTTCTGAAATAAGTGTTATAGTTGCACCTGCTGCTTTTCCAATGCCCAATGCGAGGTGCCCTGCATGTCTGCCCATAGTTGTTATGAAATACCATCTTCCTGCTGTTTTTGCATCCTCCATAATATTTTCAACAATTTCCACACCCCAATGCCGTGCTGTCTCATATCCAAATGTAGGTGCGCCTCCAGGAAGTGGAATATCATTATCTATGGTTTTCGGCACATGAACAACATTTACAGCGCCCCTCGCCTCTTTTTCTATCCAGTTTGCCATAAAAAGGGTCCCATCTCCGCCGATAGTTATAAGATATTTAATGCCCATCTGTTTAAGAGTGGTCATAAGCACTTTAAACTTTTCCTTAGCCTTGTCAGGGTAATCGCGGGATGTCCTTAATATCGAGCCGCCTTTTGTGTGTATCCTCGAAACATCGTCGATAGTAAGCGGAACAGCACATCCCATATCGCCGTCAAATAGCGCCTTAAATCCGCCCCTGATGCCTACCACTGCCTTGCCATGGTTTATTGCCTCAATGGTTGCAGAGCTTATTACCCCATTAATTCCCGGGGCAGGCCCGCCGCCCACAATTATGCCAATAATTTCCCTCATAAAAATCTCCCTTCTGAAGCAGTAAATCGCCGCTTTATTGTAGGTTATCCCTTAATAAGCCCCTCATTGATCTGCTTTTTTATAACTACAGGTTTTACTGTCTTTTTAACTATATCAGCAGTATTTGTGACCTTAAGCTTTTCAAAAAGCAAAGCGAACTTTGCCTCAAGTTCTTTCATTATAGGGTCTTTTACATCTGCAGGCAAATCCCACCACTTCTTCTTCAGCGGACCAAAACCCTTTTTTCTTATGCTGTAGATAAATTGCTCTTCTGTCTGCCCTTCCTTTTTCTCCTTTGCATACTCAGTCTTTATAAAATTATAGACCTCTTCCCTGAATTCAGGCGGAAGGTGCTTGCTATCATAAATTATGTTCTGAAAGCCTGTGGCTAAATGAACCTCTGATGTGCCTGTCTCAGGAAACATATTAAATGCCTCTTCAGGAAGGGTAGAAGCCCCGTGCTGAACACAGCCTGAAAGCCCGTATTCCTTTCGTGCAACTTGAGACAGCGCCCGCAGTGTATCAAAGTCTATCTTTGCCTTTGCAAGGCTGCCGTCAGGAAGCACAACTCCTCCATGACTTGTGCCTGTCTGAACGCTCAACTTGCTTAAGCCTTTAGTGCCCTTAAATGTTTCTTTAAAACCATCCAGATATGCCCGTGCCTCCTCAGGTGTGCTGTTTTTGCCGCCTATTTCTCCTATCTCTCCGCCAATAGAGATTTCAATTCCTTTCGGTTGCAACTGTCTTACATGTTCAGATAGCTCTGCTGTTTTTTCAAAATTAGGCCTTTGCTGCTCCTTGATTGAGGGTTTTTCAATATCAACTATGGTTGATGTATCAATGTCAATATTATAGAACTCGGCCTCTATAGACTCTGAAATAAGACCCTTAATGTAGCCTGTTTCAAGCTCCGAGCCGCTCAGATAATTCCTTCGGACAAGTTGAAAGTGATCTCCTTGTATAAATACCGGCCATTCAAATCCTTCCCGTGTAGCAGCTGCGAGGGTAACAGCAGCATATTCAAGGGGCCTTTGTTTTGTATAGCCTATCTCTGACCTTGCAATCTCAAATATCAAAGCGCCTGCATTCATCTCTATTGCCTTTCTGAATATTGCCTTTGCAACATCATATGTAAGCCCCCGTATATTTATGGCAGGCACTGTAAAACCGGGATATTTTCTTCCCATCTCTTCATAAAGTCCTTGGATAGATGCTGAAACTGCTCCGCAAGCCTTTGCAATCTCCTTGATTAATATAAAAAGGGCCTTTCTCTTTTCGTCATCAGGCTCAAACACAGCTTCGTAAATAAGATTGTCTATGATATTCCTAAGACCGGACCTGTCTTTTATCAAAACAACTCCATCCTTAATCTCTACAAAATCCTTCAGACCTTTCAGAGCCATAAAACCCTCCTTGCTTAGTGTCGTACTCGTACGTTAAGAGTCGTGCGTCGTGCGCTTGACGCAATATTATTATACCAGATTATGCCCTCTATCCAGAGTCCTATATTGAATTGCCTCTGAAACATGATGGCTGAGAATTTTATCCGAGCCGTCTAAATCAGCAATTGTCCTTGATACTTTCAATATCCGAGCATATGCCCTTGCGCTTAATCCCAGCCTCTGCATTGCTACATCAAGAAGCGTATGGACGTCCTCTATAAGCCTGCAGTATTTTTTCATATGCCTTGTTTTCATCTGTCCATTTGCAAATATCTTTTCTCCCTTAAACCTGTGCAACTGCCTCTCCCTCGCCTCTATAACCCTCTGCCTTATCTCTCCTGACTTTTCCCCTACATAATCATTGGAAAGCTCCTTATAAGGCACTGCAGGCACATCTACATGGAGGTCTATCCTGTCCATTAATGGCCCTGAAATTCTTGAACGGTAGCGGTTTATCATATTTGGCGTGCATGTGCACTGATGGCGGGAATCTCCAAAATAGCCGCACGGGCATGGGTTCATTGCAGCGACTAAAACAAACTGGGCAGGATAGGTTATAGTTGCAACTGCGCGGGATATGGCAACAAAGCCGTTCTCCAGAGGCTGCCTTAAAACCTCAAGCGCATTTCTCTTGAATTCTGGAAGTTCATCTAAAAAAAGTATTCCATGATGAGACAGTGACACCTCTCCTGGCCTCGGGGTCTGTCCGCCGCCTATCAATGCTACATCGGATATTGTATGATGCGGACAACGAAATGGCCTTATCGCAAGCAGTGAATGGCCTTTTTTTAAAAGCCCTGCAACACTGTGAATCTTTGTTGTCTCCAGCGCCTCTTCAAAGGTCATCGGCGGCAGTATTGTAGGCAAGCGTCTTGAAAGCATGGTCTTGCCGCTGCCCGGAGGCCCGACCATTAATATGTTATGAGAACCTGCAGCAGCAACTTCCATTGCCCTCTTTGCATGTTCCTGTCCTTTGATGTCAGAAAAGTCGTCCTCATAAACGGAACTTTCTGCCATAACATCATTTATATCAATTCTAACCGGCTCCTTGTTTGTGATGCCTCCTAATAATTCAATTACCTCTGGAAGGCAATGCACACTTAATACATCTATGGTGTTTACAACCGCTGCCTCTGCTGCATTTTCTGCAGGCAGGATAACGCCTTTTAATCCGAGCCGTTTTGCCTCAAGGGCTATGGACAATGCACCTCTAACAGGTTTTATCCTGCCATCAAGCGATAGTTCTCCAGCAAGGATATACTTATCTGATGAGTTTAGAGGAATTATGCCCTCTGCTGCTATTATGCCTATAGCAATGGGCAGGTCAAAGGACGATCCTTCTTTTTTTAAATCTGCGGGTGCAAGATTGACAGTTATCTGTTTTAAGGGGAAATTAAAGCCGATGTTTTTGAGCGCTGCCTTAATCCTGTCCCTGCTTTCTTTGACTGCAGCATCGGGGAGCCCAACCACAGAAAAGTAGGGAAGCCCCTTTGATGCAATATCTACCTCAACTTCTACGAGATGTGCATCAATGCCGTAAACACATGCGCTTAGAACCCTGGAAAGCATTTCTTTTAATAAACCTCTTTTCTATATCACGGATTATTTCCTGCCTTGTTCTTCCCCATTTCGGAGCAATAAGCATGTCGTCAGGCGCTGTTGCAAAAAGCCTCTGTAGGACAATCTCCGGAGAAAGCCGCTCAACAAAGTCCACAAGAAAATCAAGGTATTCTTCATATGAAAATGTATGAAAAGGTTCTTTTATGTACTGACCTTCAAGCACTGTCCCTTTCACAACCTGCAGTTGGTGTATCTTTAAAAATTCAACAGGCATAGAAGATATTTCGTCAGCCATGTCAAGCATCTCTTCATGAGTCTCTGTAGGAAAGCCTACAATAATGTGAGCGCCGATATGTATTCCTCTGTTAGTTGTCATATTCACAGCGTCGATGAATGCCTGATAATCATGGCCCCTCGCCATATAGTCAAGGGATTTATTATAAACAGACTGGAGTCCATATTCAATCAAAATAAAATAGTCTTCTGCAAGAGACTCAAGCAAATCTATTTTTTCTTCATCTATGCAGTCAGGTCGTGTGCCTATAGCAAGGCCGATTACAGATGGTTCTAACAGCGCTTCTCTGTAAAGCAGTTCAAGTTCTCCGACAGTCGCATAAGTGTTTGTGTAGGGCTGAAAATATACGAGGAATTTATTTGCCTTATATCTCATCGAAAGATATGCTATGCCGTTTTGTATCTGCTCTCTAATAGAAAGTTCGGGCCTGCATCTGGACGGCCTAAAGCTGTCGTTGTTGCAATAAATACAGCCGGTCACACCGAGGGTGCCGTCCCTGTTGGGGCAGGTAAAGCCTGCGTCCACATTTACCTTGTAAACTACGGTTCTGAACTTTTCTTTGAGATATGGCCCGAATGCCCTGTATCTGTTTGTCATTTCTAATTATTTATTTTTACCAGCCTCTGTGTCAAATTTTTTGCACTTTATTATTTTCCTTTGCAAAAGACCGCCAAGCATAACTGTTGCCACGACTTCACATTTTATGGTATCGGGGATATTCTTGAATTCATCCCCTGCAGGCCTGTCTGCCGTGCCAACGGCACAGGCAGGACCTTTGCTTAAAACAAAAAACCCGTCTCTAGAAATTATATGTCCGGCCTTTTTTGTCAAATCCCTGATACTGAAGAGCGCCCTGGTTACGGCAATATCAAATAGCCTGTCTCTTATATCCTCAACCCTGCATTCCAGCACTTCAACATTGTTTAAAGAGAGCAAGCGTCTAATATGCCTTAAAAACGCAGCCTTTTTTCTTGATGGCTCGTTAAGGACGACATTGAGTTCCGGCCTGACAATGGCTATAGGCACACCCGGAAAGCCTGCCCCGCTGCCTATATCGCATATGTTCCATCTGCCTTCGGGTATGGCTGTGAGGTATAAAAGCGAGTCAAGGAAATGCTTGATTACTATATCTCTGTCTTCTTTTATTGCGGTCAGGTTATAGGCGCGGTTCCATTTCTTTAATTCCCTGATATATATCATGAACCGGCTTATGGCGCTGTCATCCGGCTCTATGCCGAGTTCTTTCAGTCCTTCATGGAGAAATTCCTTTACTCTTTCATTTTCCGCCATTATTTATTATAGGCTATACCATAATCCGTAAAAAAACATTTACATAAGTAAAGCAGGACATCAGAGTATCAGAGTATCATAGACTTTGACCCTTTGACACTTTGACCCTTTGACACTTTTTTGTTAACAGCCACCATCAGTATCGCAACTGCAGCAGGAGTGACACCGGGAATCCTGCCGGCCTGTCCAATGGTCTCCGGCCTGACCTCGCACAATTTCTCAATAATCTCCCGGGACAATCCGGGAACAGATTTGAAATCAAAATCGTGCGGAATCTTTCTGATCTCCAGTTTTTTAAGTTTTTCTGCCATCTCCATTTGCTTTTGTATATACCCCTCATACTTGACATTTATCTCAACAAGTGCCTCTATTTCTGGTGTCAGGCATTCCGGTGAAGGAGAAACCTGTTTTATAAAGCTATATCCTATTTGAGGTCTCTTTAAAATCTTTTCTAAAGCCACATCTTCGGTTATTGCAGATGTGCCTGCTGAAATAAGGGCTTCATTTACTACAGGCACTGGCTTTACCCTGATTTTTTTTAAACGACCTATTTCATTTGTCAGCAGACTCTTTTTTCTAATAAACCTTTCGTATGCATCTTCAGGCACAAGGCCTGTTTCATATCCCTTTGGCATAAGCCTCAAATCAGCATTGTCATGCCTTAAAAGAAGCCTGTATTCCGCCCTTGATGTAAACATTCTGTAAGGTTCTGATGTCCCTTTGGTAACAAGGTCGTCTATCAATACGCCTATATAAGCCTCTTCCCTTCCCAAAAATAGCGGCTCTCTGCCTTTAAGTTTTAAGGCTGCATTTATCCCGGCAAGCAAACCCTGTGCTGAAGCCTCCTCATATCCGGATGTGCCGTTTATCTGTCCTGCAAGGAATAAACCGTCTATGCCTTTAACTTCAAGACTATGTCTTAACTGTGTCGGATACACAAAATCGTACTCAATTGCGTATGCCGGCCTCATAATTTCTGCTTCTTCAAGACCCTCAATGCTTCTGACCATGCTTACCTGAACATCATATGGAAGACTCGTGGATATGCCATTTGCATAATACTCTACTGTCTCTAAACCCTCTGGTTCTAAAAAAACCTGATGCCTTTCCTTGTCAGCAAAACGGACCACTTTGTCCTCTATAGACGGACAGTACCTCGGGCCTATGCCTTTTATCTTTCCGCTATAAAGCGGCGACCTGTCAAGATTTTTAAGTATTATTTCATGTGTTTTTTTATTGGTGTAAGTTATATAACATGGCAATTGAGGATTTGTTATTTTTTCTGTGGAATAAGAAAAGGGCTGGGGAGGGTCATCACCCCATTGGGGGGTGGTTTTTGAAAAATCTATTGTTCTTGAGTCAATCCGCGGTGGGGTGCCTGTCTTTAATCTGCCCATCTTTAGTCCGAGCTCTTTCAGGCAATCTGACAGCCCTATTGACGGAAATTCCCCTGCCCTGCCGGCCTGAAAGCTCTCAAGACCGATATGCATAAGGCCTTTTAAAAATGTTCCTGTGGTAATAATTATTACCTTTGCGCCGTAAAAGACGCCATGCGAAGCAATAACACCTCTGACCCTTCCGCCTTCTACGATTACCCTTTCAACCATGCCCTGTTTTATGTCAAGGTTTTTCTGCCCTTCAAGCGACTGTCTCATGAGCAGCCTATAAAGAACTCTGTCAGCTTGCGCCCTTAATGACCATACTGCCGGCCCTTTTGAGAGATTCAGCATTCTGAACTGTATGCCGGATTTATCCGTCACTTTTGCCATCTCTCCGCCGAGCGCATCTATTTCCCGCACAAGATGTCCCTTTGCAAGGCCTCCGATTGCCGGGTTGCACGAAAGCTGGGCTATTGTGTCAATGTTTATAGTGAAAATACATGTATCCAGTCCGAGGCGGGCGGCAGCAAGGGAAGCCTCACATCCGGCATGTCCTGCACCTATTACTATTACATCATAATCTTGCTCTTTATGCATTAATCTATTATTATAACATTAATGAACGTGCCTGTATTTGAACATACTATATGCTCACTTCGCGCAATAATAAACAATGAAGAGGAGCCTCTGCAGAAAATTTCGGGTTTAATAAAGTATGACCCGGGTCTATACTTCTCTTTACTTCAAAATGTAAATTCCATCTCTACAAGGTCAGAAATAACCTCAATCTATCAGGCAACTTCACTGATAGGGGCAGAGGGTGTTGAGAACCATATACTTAAGCAGGATTATTTCCTTGACGAAAAGAACCTTTTGCTGTGGTGCTATGCTGTCATTGCAGGAGAGGCTGCCGCAGTCATAAATGAAAAGGCACACATAGCGGAGAAAGAGGAGGCATTTTTCTCCGGTATTCTGCCCTCTGTCGGGATGCTCTTGATGCTCATGAAATACCGCTCCCGCTATGAAAAGATTATTGAAACCCTCATTAGAGTTCCAACAGAGCATAAGATATTCATCGAAAATAAACTGCTCGGCACCAGCCTGCTGGAGCAGATTGACAGAACCCTGTCATCTCCAAAGATATACAGGGATATTATCAGCCTGATGTCTGCCATATTTACAAAAGATGGCCGAAGAAGAAATCATCTGCAACATCCCGCAAGATTTTCTGTTGCATATAAGTCATTTGAGCTTCTGCAACTAATGGATGTGAGTGGATCCGCAGCACGCGCCATTCTTTTTCCTCAAGTAGTAGAGGCTCAGGAAAAGTTCAGGGAAAACAGCAAAAGATTCTTCAAGATTCCGGAAAACGAGGTGGAAGAAATACTTACAGATATTGTAGAGAGGTTTGAAAATATATGCAGGGAGTTCAAGGTTGAGGGACTGTCAGAAAAGTTTATATCCGCTGCAGGGGATTACCGTTTTAAAGGTGTAAATTTCATTACAAAGTCAGGGCGTTTGAAACAATTACTTGACAGCATATATGCAGCAAACCGCGATGAGAAGAACATTTTTATTTATGGAGAGCCTTCAACCGGCAAGCGTTTACTCGCTATAGCCCTCCATTACCATACGGAAAATCCAAGAAAGACAAAGCCTTTCCTCTCCTTTCACTGTGATCTAATGGACAGCGAGACACTCGAAAAGGAACTATTCGGAGCAAAAGGCGGGTTCATGGGCATTGAAAAGCACAAAGGCGCCCTTGAAACAGCAAGCGGCGGCACTATTTTACTGAAAGATATTGATAAGATACCTCTTACTTTGCAGGATAGGCTTGCAGAAATTTTCTGCAAAAGCGAGTCTTATAAAATCGGCGATATTTATCCTGTATATTTCGACATCAGGTTTTTGATAACTTCACAAAAAAATATTTTTGAAGAATCAAAGGAAGGAAGGTTTTCAGAAAGACTGCTCAGGGTATTAAAGCCTGTCAGTATTTATATTCCTCCATTGAGAGAGAGAAGGGAAGATATAGAATTTATTGCCAGCGCCATAATAGAGAAATACAACCTTGGCCTTACAGACAAAGCCCTTCACCTTGGGCTGCAAGAATATTATGAAAGCGCTCCATTTTCAGAAAATTTAAGAGACCTAAAGCGGCTTCTGTTTTTTCTTTCTGCCAAGCATCGTCTTATATCTTAAACCTAATAGGACTGACCTGCATAAAATCGCTCAACTTAGATATACCCAAATTGAGCGATTCTTTAGTCTGTCATTCTGGCTTGTCCAGAATCTTTCCTTGTTTTCAGAAGGATTCCCGACAAGCGGGAATGACACCTATTGGGTAATTACATTTTCGTTAAAAAGCTTTACTTAACAATATCCTCATTAAAAAATCGCTCAACTTAGATATATTAATTAGAGCCCATCGAATGTCCGTTAGCCGATAACATCCTGGCAAATGTTATCTTAAAAATACTCCCTGAATTATGTTCACTACTTACTTCAATGCTGCCGCCGATAGATTTTAGCAACTTCTGTACAATGGCAAGACCCAATCCTGTGCCCTTAGCCTTTGTGGTAAAAAATGGTTGAAATATTTTCTCTATCGTGTCTCTGTCTATACCGCAACCGTTATCTTTTACGGATATTGTTATTTCTTTTTCATGAAGTTCGCATTTTATTTCTGTATCACCGTTTCCGTCAGAGGCATCTACAGCATTTTGGATAATATTAATGAGTATCTGCTTCAGTTTTTCCCTGTCGGTAGTAACTTTTATGTTTTCCGGGATGTCTATATGTATTTTTATCCCTTTAATATTTAATATCTTCAGTCCTGAGACATTAACGGCGTTGACTGCAGGATTATTGTCAGAAGCCGGTATTACAGACATTACAACCTCGTCAATGAGATGTCTGAGATTAAATTCTTCGAGTCTTACCGCGGCAGGTCTCACATATGCAAGCAGGTCATCGGTAAGCCTCTCAAGCCTTTTTGACTCGGATGCAATGACATTAAGACAGTCTGTGCGCTGTTTTTTGTTTTCTGTTTTTTGTTCTATCAGATACTGTGCAAACCCTTTTATGCTTCCAAGTGGATTTCTTATTTCATGAGCAAGGACGGATGCCATCTCTCCGAGCATGGCCAGTCTTTCTTTTTCAGCCATTGCCTGTTTTAATTCCTCGGAGCGCTTCGATGCTCTAACAAAGAAAAACCCGATGCCCCAGAGGCATACGATTAAGACAGAAATGCTGATAAGCTGCAGCCTTGCCTGTCTAACCATGCCATAGAATGGATAAGTATGCAGGGCAAGTCTGAGTATAGTTTCGGAATTTTGGACATGAGCGGGAAAATTAAGTGCAAAGACATTTTCACCGGTGCCTAATTCAATGTATTCATAAACAGCGCTTCCGGTTTCGGCAACAGTTTTTATCGATCTGTCCTGAACCTGCCTGCCTATAAGGTTTTCATTGGAATGCAATATGATTGTTCCGTCTTTATCATAAAGCGCAAGAAAGGCTATGCCCTTCCATCTGCCTTCAGATATAATGGTTTTAAAGATGTTGCCTCTGTCATGGCCTATCTTTGACAGAGATGCCTCAAGGCTTACCGCTATCCCAAGGGCATGGAGTTTCATGGAGTCTTCGGAGGCATTTGTTGCGTTTCTGTAAGTCAGCGCTGTGCTCAGCACTGTTACGACGGTTGCGACTATCAGGATGATAATTATATACATCCAGTTGTTTCTTGATAATTTGTCTGAAACGCCCATTAATATATGTTAAAATATTTCTTTGTTTTTATGCATTGTGTTTCTATGCTACAAATTGTGTCAGAGCACCAAAGCCTTTGGTGCTCGATCGATCACTCAACTTGTTGAGTGATCTGAGATGAGGTGCCATGCTCATGGAACTTAGACTGACGACAGAAGAAGTAGTTAAGCTTAAAGAAAAAGAGAACATCTACTCTGCACTGAAAAGGTCAGGCATTTATCTTGTTGCCTCATGCGGCGGGAAAGGCACATGCGGAAAATGCAAGGTGAAGATTGTTGAAGGCGACTGCGATGTAATCTCCTATGGGAAGCTTACGCAGAAAGAAAGAGAGTCAAATATAGTCCTCGCATGTCAGACAGTTCCTAAAGGAGATGTCCTCATTGAGATACCTAAAGAGTCAAGGCTTGTTGTCGGTGATAAGATTGCCATTGCAAGAACAAAAGACCTCGCCCAATATCTGAAATCTTATGGTGTAGAGATAAATCCTGCTGTAAAAAGGCTAAGACTTAAACTTCCTCCTCCAACTATAAGCGACAACATCAGCGACCTTGAGAGATTAAAAAGGACTCTTAATGAAAATGGCATGAGCAACATGAGGTTTTCCCATGTCTTTGTATCAACAATGGCAGATACATTAAGGATTGCAAACTGGAATGTTGAATTGACATATGTCGGCGGCGATGACATTCCATATGAGGCCATATTCCTGAGTTCTTTAGAGACGTGCAGCAGAAGATTTGCAATTGCTGTTGATATTGGAACAACCACTGTGGTTGTATATCTCGTAAGTCTTTTAACAGGAGAAATAGTTGACATTGGCTCTACATATAACTCGCAGATGAGACATGGTGATGATGTTATAACAAGGATAGTTCATGCAACAGAAGGAGGCGGACTGCTTGAATTAAAAGATGCAGTTACAGCGGATATAAACATTATTGTAAATTCTTTAAAAGAAAGACACGGCATAGAAACATGCGAGATAGACGCAGCAACTATTGCCGGAAATACAACCATGTCGCATATATTCTGGGGACTTAATCCCGGCTCCATAAGGGAAGAGCCTTATATCCCCACCCTTAATCAATTCCCGCAGTGGAAGGGAGGAACAGCAAAGCTCTCCATAAATCCGCAATCGCCTGTTTATACTGCCCCGTGTGTTGCAAGCTATGTTGGGGGCGATATAGTTGCAGGAGTTCTTGCCTCAAAGATGCACAGAAATCCTGAAATAGCCCTTTTTATGGACATAGGCACCAACGGAGAAATAGCTATCGGAAATAACGAATGGCTCATGACCGCTGCATGCTCTATGGGGCCATGCTTTGAAGGAAGCGGCATCAGGTGCGGAATGAGGGCAACATCAGGGGCAGTAGAATCTGTAAAGATAGAACCCAATACCTACGAGCCAACTATAGGCGTAATCGGTGGAGGACATCCAATGGGCATTTGCGGCTCAGGCATGATCGATGCCATATCAGAGATGTTTTTGACAGGTGCAATAAACCAGAAAGGCAAGTTTGTCAAAGAAAAGACAGACAGGATAGTGGAAGGAGAAGATGGATTGGAGTTTGTGCTTTACAGAGACAAGGCGCATCATAAAGATATAGTGCTGACAGAGGTAGATGTAGAAAATATAATCAGGGCAAAGGCAGCACTTTATGCAGGAATAAAAACCCTCCTGAGCGAGGTCGGATTTACTATGGATGCCATAGAAAAGGTCTATATAGCAGGAGGCTTTGGAAACTATATCAATGTGGAAAGGGCAATAATACTTGGAATGCTTCCAGACATTCCGAAAGAAAGATTTATATTTATGGGAAACGCATCCATCACAGGAGCTTATCTCTGCCTGCTTTCAGAGGAATTGAGAAAAGAGGCCGAGGATGTAGCATCGAAGATGACATACATAGAGTTGTCTGTTTACAGAAGCTTTATGGACGAATATATGTCAGCGCTCTTTCTGCCGCATACTGACATGAGCCAATTTCCGACAGCGGCGGGTATGATAAAATAAAACATGAGTGAATATTCAAAATTTTCAACCAATAATGCCGAATTCATCTGCCCTGCATGCGGTGCAGTTCTTACTGAACAGGAGCTTACAGAAGGGGGCTGGAACTGCAAATGCGGCGATTTCATTCCAGAAAGTATGGCAATAAACCCTTACAAAGGCTTATCAAATCAACACAAACAGAATACGAAATGGAGATAAATAAAAATCTCTTTTTTGGGTAATCTTATGGAAAAGATAAGACACATAT
>DBNT01000112.1 GCA_002299835.1 Nitrospiraceae bacterium UBA665
GGGAGAGACTCTCTTGATTCCCTCCCCATTGACGGGGGAGGGATAGGGTGGGGGTGAATAATTCACCTTTAAGGTTACCACTCCCCCTCGCCCCCTCCCGCAAGGGGAGGGGGGATTTAGGCGAACTTGTTACTGTTGTTACGGATTAGGGCAAGTTGCACTTTCAAGCTGTTTTTTAGTATCTTAAAGACAGTAACAAGCAGCGAGTAACGAGTATAAAGACAGTAACGAGTCAAAAGTAACGAGAAGTCTAAAAGTTTAAAGTCTTCAGTTTCTAACTCGTTACTAATAACTTGTTACTGTCTTTTTGCCGGAGTGGCGGAATTGGCAGACGCAAGGGACTTAAAATCCCTCGGGGCTTGCTCCGTACGAGTTCGAGTCTCGTCTCCGGCACCATATAATCTCAAAAATAGAGATAGAAAATGCCTTCCTATAAAATCCCCCTCCCCTTGCGGGAGGGGGCGAGGGGGAGGGGCAACCTTAAAAGGGAATAATAGGGAAATTCTATATCGGGATTTGGGTATAATGACTAAATTATGAAAACCATGATTAAAAAAGCTATTCTTCCTGCTGCAGGGCTTGGCACAAGGTTTCTGCCGGCTACTAAGGCATCTCCCAAAGAAATGCTGCCTATAGTCGATAAGCCTTTGATTCAATATGCGGTTGAAGAAGCGATGTCATGCGGCATAAACGATTTCATTATTATTACCGGCAAACACAAAAGGGCTATTGAAGACCATTTTGACACAGCCTATAGACTGGAGGAAAAGCTGAGGATGTCCGGAAAGGACATGGTTTTACAGGAACTTGATAAGCTCAATCGTATTAATATCGCATATATAAGGCAGAGAACGCCGCTTGGTCTCGGTCATGCAATACTCTGCGCCGGCCCGTTTGTCAAAGATGAGCCATTTGTAGTCATTTTGAGCGATGATGTGATAGAGCCTGAGTGCACCTTGCTAAAAGAGATGATTGATGTTTACAATGAAAAGGGATGTCCTGTTATTGCTCTTGAGGAAGTGCTACAGACAGAAGTTCACCGTTACGGGATTATTGACGGCGTAGAGGAAAAAGGGATATTCAGAATTAATAATCTTGTAGAGAAGCCCGTGTCTGAAAATGCACCATCAAATCTTGCTATAATAGGAAGATATATACTGACGCCAGATATTTTTGAAATACTTCAGAGCCAAAAACCGGGCGCTGGAAATGAAATTCAGCTTACCGATGCGCTTAAAGAATTGTTAAAAGAAAAGCCGATTTACGGCATCATTGTAAAAGGGAAAAGGTATGATGCTGGAGACAAGCTTGGTTATTTAAAGGCAACAGTTGATTTCGCTCTTAAAAATAAAGAACTGTCTGATGGGTTTAAGCAGTATTTAGTAGAAAAGTTACAGGCATTAGATACCCAAATCCAGCTATAATTTGGCAAAACTAAGTAAATTCGTCAATCCCTGACCCCGGATTAAGACCCCCAGACAAAGGATCTCGGGGGCAGGCTTTGAGGGCAGGTTTGATTGGAGAATCCATGGAACAAATAACGAGTAACGGAGGGAGATATAATGGCTGAAGCCGATAAGAATAACGATAAAGACCAGATAGATATTCCGGATACACTGCCTGTGCTGCCGGTAAGGAATATGGTGGTATTTCCATATATGATATTGCCATTGTTTGTAGGAAGGGATGTATCTATTAAGGCTATAGATTATGCTTTAAGCACAAATAGAATGATAATGCTTCTTTCACAAAGAGATATGAACATTGAATATCTTACTCCAGATGACCTTTATTCTGCGGGCACTGTCTGCACGATAATGAGAATGCTGAAATTGCCTGACGGCAGGGTAAAAATACTTGTGCAGGGATTAGTCAAGGCAAGAATAAAGAAATTTGTAGAGCAGGATCCATTTTTTATGGCGGATATAGAAAAAATTCCCGAAGAAAAACCTGTAGAGATGACCATTGAACAGGAAGCGCTAATAAGAAATGCTAAAGAACAGATGGATAAAGCCGTATCTTTAGGCAAAACCATAATGCCTGATGTAATGGTGGTTATAGAGAATATGGATGATGCAGGAAGGCTTTCTGACCTTATTGCTTCAAATTTAGGGATGAGGGCAGAGCAAGCACAGGAAATACTGGAGATAACAGATCCAATTGAAAGACTTAAAAGGGTAAGCGAAATACTTACCAGAGAACTACAACTGCTTACAATTCAGCAGAAGATTCAGACAGAGGCGAGGGGCGAGATTGACAAAACCCAGCGTGAATATTTTTTAAGAGAACAACTTAAAGCAATCCAAAAGGAATTAGGTGATATAGATGAACGTTCTACAGAGATAAGAGAGTTTAGAAAAAAAATAGAAGAGGCTAAAATGCCTGAAAAGGTGCAAAAAGAAGCTGAAAAGCAGCTTAAGAGGCTTGAAAAAATGCATCCTGACAGCGCAGAGGCAGGGACAGTAAGAACATATCTTGAATGGCTTACGGAACTGCCATGGTCCAAAAGCACGAAAGACCAGCTTGATATAAAAACTGCAGAAAAGGTTTTGAGTGAAGATCACTATGACCTTGAAAAAGTTAAAGAGAGGATTTTGGAATATCTTAGTGTCAGAAAGCTTAAAGAGAAAATGAAAGGTCCTATCTTATGTTTTATTGGCCCTCCTGGTGTGGGTAAGACATCGCTTGGCCGTTCAATTGCCAGATCTCTCGGAAGGGAATTTGCAAGGATGTCCCTCGGCGGTGTTAGAGACGAGGCTGAAATAAGAGGACATAGAAGGACATATGTAGGGGCGCTTCCGGGTAGAATAATACAAGGCATCAAAAATGCCGGCACTAATAACCCTGTATTTATGCTTGATGAAGTAGATAAAATAGGAATGGATTTTAGGGGAGATCCGTCTTCTGCGCTGCTTGAAGTGCTTGACCCTGAGCAAAATAATTCATTTATAGATCATTATCTTGCAGTGCCATTTGATCTTTCAAATGTAATGTTTATAACTACTGGAAACCTTGCAGATACAATTCCCGGGCCGCTCAGGGACAGAATGGAGATACTGTATCTTTCGGGTTATACCGAAGAAGAAAAGATTGAGATAGCAAAAAAATATCTTATCCCGAAACAGCTTGAGGAACACGGCATAACCAAAGAGATATTGAATATCAGCGACTCGGCAATAAGACGAATAATATCCAACTATACAAGGGAGGCAGGGGTAAGGAACCTTGAACGCGAAATTGCAAATCTATGCAGGAAAGTTGCAAAACAGATTGCAGAAGGAAAGGTAAAGAAATTTAATATTACCTTGGGCAATCTTAATAAATACCTCGGTGTTTTAAAATATTTACCTGAAGAGGAGATGGAAAAAGATGAAGTTGGCGTTGCCGCAGGCGTTGCATGGACAGAGTCCGGAGGCGATATAATATATGTTGAAGCAACGACTATGAAAGGCAAAGGGAATCTCACGCTTACAGGACAGTTGGGAGATGTAATGAAAGAATCTGCACATGCTGCCTTAAGTTATGTGAGGTCAAGGAGTAAAAAACTTAATATACAGGAAGATATGTTTTCCAAGATAGACCTTCATATCCATGTGCCTGCAGGCGCTATTCCAAAAGACGGTCCCTCTGCGGGAATAACAATGGCAACTGCTATAGCTTCAGCGCTTACAGCAAAACCAGTGAGAAAAGATGTTGCCATGACAGGCGAGGTAACACTGCGCGGCAGGGTGCTGCCAATTGGCGGTCTTAAGGAAAAGACTCTGGCTGCCAAAAGAATGGGTATAAAGACAATAATAGTTCCGCGTAGAAATAAAAAAGACCTTGAAGACATTCCAAAGTATGTCAAAAAAGGCATGGAATTTGTTTTTGTGGAGACGATGGATAATGTGCTTAAGACAGCTTTAAACAAAGGCAGCATAAAAAAGAAGGCGGAAAAAGCCAAATAAAAAATGCACATAAGTCGTGTAGGAGAATTAAAACTTTTAAAAGAGGTAAGAGAAAGGTTTAGCTCTACGGATGCGGATATTTTGATAGGCATTGGTGACGACGCAGCCGTTATTGCCCCTCAGAAAGAAAATCTCGTTGTTACAACTGATATGATGAATGAGGGAGTTCATTTTGACCTGAGCTATTCCTCTTTTTTTCACATAGGTTTTAAACTCATATCTGTTAATGTCAGCGACATAATGGCTATGGGTGGCAAGCCAAGATTTCTTTTTTTAAACATATCAATAAAAAAAGATACTGAAGAGGAGGCTTTCTGGAAGCTTTACGAAGGCATTGCTTATGCAATGGATATATACGGCATAAAACTTTTGGGTGGAGATTTATGTTCTTCAAAAAATGACATGGCGCTTTCTGCAACTGTTTTAGGCACAGGCAGTAAAATTATTACACGGGGGGGTGCATCTGTTGGAGATAGGATTTATGTGACAGGAAACATAGGCGACTCTGCATGCGGACTGGAGATGCTGCAGCGACTTACAGATGAGTCAAAGGAAATAGTCAAAAATTCTATAAGAATCGGAGACACGGAGACGCCTCCAATTCTCCAATTCTCCGATTCTCCAATTCATATTGATTGGAATATCGCCGAGCCGTTACTCAGGAGACATCTAACGCCTCTGGCAAGGGATTCTTCTGAAATTGCCCAATATGCCTCATCAATGATAGATATAAGTGACGGACTGTTTATTGATCTATGCAGGATATGCGATGAGAGCAATGTAGGGGCGAAAATATATCTTGACAAGCTGCCCATTTCGTATGAAATGAGGTTTGCCGCTGAAATTATGGGATTAGACCTGCTGCATCTTGCAGCTTCTGGCGGAGAAGATTATGAACTCCTATTTACAGCGCCGACAGAAGATAATCTCAAATCTCAAATCTCAAATCTCAAATCTCAAAGAATAACCTGCATAGGTGAGATTATAGAAAAAGACAGAGTTGTTGTGGATAAAGCAGGCAAAGAACTCCCCATGAAAGCAGAGGGATACCAGCATTTTAAAGCATAAGAGGCTCTTGCAAAAGT
>DBNT01000158.1 GCA_002299835.1 Nitrospiraceae bacterium UBA665
GGAACAGTTTTAGAATTTCTATATCTGGATTTGTGGTTACTGTCTTCATGGTATCGGGGTTCCTGTAATAATCCTTGCAATGTCATTGTAAAAAGCAAAGACCATGAGCGCCAGTATAAACGCAATTCCTACACGCTGGGCAATAGCCATTGTTTTTTCGCTTACCGGCTTTCCCTTCGCTGCTTCTATACCTAAAAAGAGCAGATGTCCTCCGTCAAGCACTGGTATAGGCAACAAATTCAATATAGCCAGATTTATGCTTATCACCGCTGCAAAAACAAAAAAATTCAAAACACCGGCTTCTGCCTGTCTTTCGGCTAATTGAAAGATGAGTATAGGTCCGCCAATCGTATCGCCAGGCAGTATTCCCTGAATGAGTTTTATAATGCCTGTAACTGTAAGAGAAGAGATCTCCCATGTCCTTAAAAATGCATTTTTTATAGAACCCAAAACTCCTTCTCTTATTTTGGTAGTCTCCTCGGAAGGCTTCACGCCAATGAGTCCCACCTTTACATCTTCTCCAAAAATATTTTTCACAGTTCTGCTTTCAGGGGTAATAGGTATGGTAAATATCTCTGCATCTCTCTGCACCTTCATATTGATTGTCTTATCTGCGCTGCCATGTATTTTGCGAGTCATCTCGCCCCAGTCTCTTAAAGGCTTTCCATCTATCTCTAAAATTCTGTCTCCTTTTAAAAGAGTTGCTCTTTCAGCAGGCATATCAGGCTTTACTTCTCCTATTACAGGCAAAAGCGCAGGCACTCCAACTATAAACACAAAAAAGAATATAACCACTGCTGTCAGAAAGTTAAACAAAGACCCGGCAAAAATTATAGAGGCTCGTTTATGTATAGGCTGGTTTTTATATAATCTCTTCGGATCTTCGCCTTCTGTCTCATCTTCAGGGTTTTCTCCTGCCATCTGTACATAACCACCGAGCGGAAAAGCAGAGATTAGATATTCAGTATCACCTATATTTTTTCCTATAACCTTTGGTCCAAACCCAATTGAAAACTTAAGCACTCTCACACCGCTCATTTTTGCGAATATGAAATGTCCCAACTCATGAATAAATATCAAAAACCCAAACAAAAGTATGGCGAATAATATGCTCATCTAAATTAATTTTCCTCCTTAATTTCTTAATTTCTCATCTTCTTAATTTCTCGCCTCGCTTTATCCCTTGCCCAACTGTCTGCCTTTAGAATAACATCAATATCACTGGCAGGCTGAAGCTTATGCGAATCCATAACTTTTTTTATTATAACAGGTATGTCATTAAATTTGAAAATGCCGTCTAAAAATGCAGCCACGGCTATCTCATTAGAGGCATTTAAAACAGCAGGCATTGTGCCTCCTGCCTTTATAGCTTCGTAGCATAATGAAAGACACGGGAATGTCTCATTGTCCGGCCTCTTAAGCGTAAGGGTGGAAAGTTTTTCCCACTCTAAAGGCTCCATAATATCATAAAGCCTCTCAGGATGGGAAAGCGCATATGCAATAGGGCCTTTCATATCAGGCGTTGAAAGCTGAGCCAGATAGCCTCCGTCAATGAATTCTACAATACAATGTATTATGCTCTGCGGATGAATTAGCACATCTATCTTTTCAGGCAGCAGATCAAAGAGGTGATAAGCCTCTATTACCTCAAGACCTTTGTTCATAAGAGTGGCAGAGTCTATGGTTATCTTTTTCCCCATATTCCAGTTTGGATGTTTAAGGGCATCTTCAGGCAAAATACTTTCCAGTTCAATGATAGTTTTGCCTATAAATGGGCCGCCCGATGCTGTAAGTATTATTTTTTTTATAAGGTGTTTTTCATATCCCTTTATGCATTGAAATATAGCGCTGTGTTCGCTATCTACAGGCAAAATTGTGGCGCCATATTTTTTTGCCTCTCTTATCACAATGTCTCCGGCCATCACAAGCGCCTCTTTATTTGCAATCGCCACTGTCTTTGATGCCCTGACCGCTGCAATAGTAGGAAGGAGTCCAGCAGCGCCGACTATTGCAGAAATTACTACATCAGCGCTCGGCAATGCAGCTACATGGCTCATGCCTTCTGTGCCAAAAAGTATTTCTATATTTTGGGATTTGGGATTTGGGATTTGGGATTTGAGTTCTTTATATGCTTCCTCATCTGATACAGCAACTATTTTTGGCCTGAATTGCTCTATTTGTTTTATTAGCAGTGATATGTTTCTTCCTGCTGTTAGTCCGAGCACCTCAAACCTGTCAGGAAATTTTGAAACAACATCCAATGCACTTTTACCTATTGAGCCTGTAGAGCCGAGGATTACGATGTTTTTCACTTTAAAATACCTGCCTATTTTTGTCATTGCGGCTTGTCCGCAATCCTTCTTTGAAGAAAGATTCCCGACAAGCGGGAATGACATTTTCATCCCTTTTTGTGGCGATAAGTTGGCATGTGTGTTTCATAATATTACCGTTAATAAATACAAAACCGGTCCTGCAAAGAGGAGTCCGTCTATTTTATCAAGAATACCGCCGTGTCCGGGTATCAATGAACCTGAATCCTTCACTCCCGCATCTCTCTTAAACATGGACTCTACAAGGTCGCCGACAATAATTACGGCGCCAATAGCAGTGCCTATAATAACAAGTTTTATATGAGAATCTTCAATGCTCAATAGGCTTCCTAAAATTAAAGCCGAAAGAATTCCCCCGATTATAGAGCCAAAAGCGCCTTCCACTGTTTTATTAGGACTTACTTTGCTGTAAAGCTTTCTTTTGCCTATTCCTTTGCCAATGTAGTATGCAAAGCTGTCTGCTGACCATACACAACCGTAAAGCAGAATTATCCATTCATATCCCTCAATCCTCAAATGCCACTGCACTAAAAGAAGGCTTGGTATATACAAAAAACCTATTAGGGCTGGGGATATGTCCTTTAAGGAAAAAGAGGGATCTTTTATGAAAAAAAGACGAGCAGATGCTATCAGGACAAAAGGCATGGTAAAAATCAGGGGTTGAAAGGCTAACGGCAGTTGCAGCACAGAATGAACTGCGATAAGAAATATACCTGAAACTATACCAGCAAAGGAGAGTATCCTTTCAGTTTTATACATTGCGTGGAATTCAATTTGCGCAAGCACAGAAATTAAAATTAGCAGAATGAGGAAAAACGGAGCCGGCAAATAAGCTATATATAAATAAAAAAAAGGCAGTGCAACAGCAGCTGTTATAAGCCTCCGCAAGTTTTCAGAGCTAAACACCCAAAACTCCTCCGCCTTGCATTGACAACTCACGAATAATCCCTCCGAATCTCCTGTCTCTCTTTTGATATTCATGTATGGCATCCATAAACTCTTCTTTTGTAAAATCAGGCCATAATGTGCTGGTAAAATAAAGCTCTGAGTAAGCAGACTGCCATAAAAGAAAATTGCTCAATCTTTGCTCGCCACTTGTCCTGATTATAAGATCTGGATTCGGTGCTCCTCTGGTATCAAGAAGTTCATTTATGCGCTCTTCTGTAATCTCTTCGGGTTTTAATTTTAAAGATACAGCTCTTTGAACAGCCCTCACTATCTCATCCCTTCCTCCATAACTCAAGGCGCACTGCAAAATAAAACTGCTATTGTCTTCGGTCATTTTTTCTATAGCCTCTATTGTCTCTCTTATGTTTTTTGACAGCCTGTCTTTATTGCCGATGACTTTAAACCTTATATCACCTTTCAAAAAATTAAGAAACTCTTCTTTTAGATTTGCCTCAAACAAATCCATAATGATATTGATCTCATCTTCAGGTCTCATCCAGTTTTCAAGTGAAAAAACATAAAGAGACAATATCTCAATACCGATTTCTTTTGCAGTTTTTACTATCTCCCTAACCCTCGCAGCACCCATTTTGTGTCCTTCAAAGCGGGGGAGTCCTCTTTTTTCGGCCCATCTGCCGTTTCCATCCATTATTATGCCTATGTGTCGTGGAACAGTCCTCTTTTCCAAAGTAAAACCTCCCCTTTAATAAGTCCAATAAGACTATTATCCTTAGAAATTCTAAAACTGTTCCCTCTCCCTTGACCTGTCTGCCGTGCCAACGGCACAGGCAGGCGGGAGAAGGATAGGGTGAGGGTGAATAGTTTGCCTTTAAGGTTACCCCTCCCCCTATCCTTCTCCCGCAAGGGGAGGGGGGATTTAATAGGATAACAATTTTCTATCTCTATTTTTGGGATTATCTTCCCTTTAACGAAAATATATACAGCATTGTTCCGAACGGGTTTTCCCCCCTAAGAATATTGCCGGCCCTTATTCCGAATAATGGCTTTGAAAGAACAACTAATCTGTCTTCAGTAACAGCATAGTCAAGTATTTCACCGCTTATTCCTTCTATAAATACTTGTTCTCTAACAATAAATCCGTTCCACCAGAAACCTCTTATTTCAGAAGAACTGTAACCCAGCCCCCTCGCCATATCAACCAAGGGTTTTCTTTTTGGCGCAAAGACTTCGTTTCCAATAACAATCAGCCTGTCCTTTACTGACCAACTACCCCTCTCTCTCATTATTGTGGGAGATTCTTTTTTAAATGTAAATTCAGGAGGAAAGTCTCCAAAATCTCCTCCTGTCCATACTTTTACTCCCTGTTCATTGTATAGATTAAGAAAACCGTCTTCATCCCATGCTAAAACCGCCTGTCTGCCATCAGGAGCGTTTACAATCTGAAAATCATATATATTTACACCGGGCTGTAGTTTTAAATCATCGCCTCTTTTGTATTGTCCGTCAATATGTCTTATATAAAATACATTGCCATAATATCCGTCTGCTCGGTTGTGTTTTTGTCCGATTATGCTCATGTTATTAATCGCCCTTATAAATGTATCGGATGATTTGTAAATCTGCTCAAATTTAAAACCCCTAATTTCGTATATATATGAAATAATGTCTCCGCCGCGCATTAAAGTTATCAGCACTACATCTTTTTTGTTCTGATTAGCCGTATCCAGCCATATAATGTCTCCGTCTAAAGGGGTTCTCATCTCCCATAACGGCATTAGGCTAACACCAGCCCTATATGCTCTTATCATATTGCCGGATGCTATTATTATTTCGGGTTCACCATTACCATCAAGATCTCCAACAGCAAGCCTCCTTATTCCAGAAGGAAGCTGAAATGTTAGCAGCGCATCTCCTTCCTTTGGCCTGAATAATCCTGCCTTAAACCTTAGTTCCCTCACATATGCAATATTTACAGGAACGGTTTTCTCTGAAAACATTTTTGAATCACTTACCCAGAATAACTTTTGGGTGAGTTTTACCTGATCACCAACTTCTTCGGAGTTTAGCGCTAATGCTACATCAGCGCCTTTTGCTTCTGCTTCAGATATTATTTCAGACAGCGGACGGACTTCTGTGCTGGTGTCTATTAATTCAAACCGCCCTGCATCTGTCAACATATGATAATAAGAGTCGCCTAAAAACCAGTCCACATCACCTTGATAAAACAGCATCTTTACTTGCGTGCCAGGAACTCTTACTTTTAGATTATCAGGGCTTTTGGCAAGGCTTTTGGCAAAATCTTCTGGTTTGCCCTTAACAATAATACCTGTGGATTCTGTCTCTGTTACTGCTATTATTTCAATATCTCCAATAGGCAGTTCAATTTTCCCTAATGGCTCCCTTGTAATTGGGTGCTTAAAAGGCGCTCCTTCTTTAAATACTGATAATCTCATTCCTGCTTTTACGGATTGCCGTAAGCCGATATCTATTTTGACTTTACTGCCGTTTATAGAAATAATCTTACCTGTAACCGGCTTAAAATAAGAAAGCGCCTCGTTTTTAATAGAAAGAAGCTGTAACACCTCTTCTGATTCTAAACTGCCCTTAACAGCATAGCCTTTTTGTGCAAAAACAAATAGGCTAAAAAACAAAAGAATAATAATTAAGGGCTTTACCTGTTTAGTTTTATTGGTCCTGACTGTAACATTTCTCGTCATTGCTTTATCCTCCTACCAAAATACAGTTTAAAATAAGAAATATCATTAAGTCAAAAATCCGAATTGCCTCATCAAAAATCTTGATGAGGCAATAGGTTCTGAATCTTAACAGATTAGGCGAGAAAAGATAAAACGAGTATATTACTCCACAGGTGTCACGACCGCCATCACAACAAGTCTTTCACCCTTATCAGCCCTGAAGCCGTGAGAAACCATTGGATCGCAGAGTATAGCTGTTTTTTCGTCCGCAATGATTTCCTCGTCTCCAACTATAAAAGTGCCTTTCCCTTCAACGCAGTACATCATGAGCCTCAGAGGCGCTTTGTGCGGCTGAAGACCTTGTCCTGCCTCAAGGCACATCAATGCAATGCGCATCTCAGGCTTGTCAGAAAGCATTTCCCTTGATATCTTATCAGGGTAAAATTTTATAAGCTTTTTAATATCGATTACTTCCATGAAACCCTCCTTTTTTTTACCACCCCTTTCATCCCCTCCTTAATAAGGAGGGGAAAGAGGGGAGGTTACTGCCTTTACCCCTGTGCTGTCATTGCTTTTACCCCGTTAGAAAGTCCCTTTCTAACGGGGTTTACATACAAGCATATGACTCCCGTTGCTTTGTATCATTACAAGCCAGTCCAGCATCGCCTGCGTGAGGTTTATAAAAGGCATCCTTCAAAAAATCCTTAAATGATTCACCGATATTTACAGACATCTCTTCCATTGTCCCCTCGGGAAAAAGCATAAATATTCTGTTGGCGATTCTCACAACCTCTTCGGGCATATGCGATACATATAAAACAGTAATAGGCGCTGCCTTTAATTGTTCCTTAATCATATTGAGCAAGACCTCTTTTAATCTCACATCCAAAGCGCTGAAAGGCTCATCCAGCAGTAATGTGTCAGGCTCAATAGCAAATGCCCTTGCCAGTGAGACACGTTGAATCATGCCGCCGGAAAGCTGAGCAGGAAAATACCCTTCATACCCGCGAAGTCCCATCTTTCCAAGCCACTCTGCAGCCTTTTCTTTTGCCTGTTTATAGTTATAACCGAGCGGCAATAAAGGAATGGCCACATTGTCCAGTGCGGTTTTCCACGGAAGAAGACGGGGCTCCTGAAAAACATAAGCAATTCGTTTTACATGACTGATGATTGTGCCTGATTCGGGGGTTAATATGCCTGCTATCATTTTAAGGATTGTTGTTTTACCAACACCGCTTGGCCCCAGTATGCCTACCACATCATTTTTGTGAATAATAAAGGAAAGGTTTTGAATAACCTCAAGGTTATTATATTTCTTTTTAACCTGTTTAAATTGAATCATTGATGTCCTCCCTTCCAGCGTAAAACATAATCCCGAATTGGCCCGAGCACCAGAAACTCTGTTATCCCTACGATACAGAAGCCCACAATCACATATGCAAACAACTCCGGGATTTTAAGGGTAGCGCTTGCAATAGACATAGCGTAGCCAATACCTTCTGATGCCCCGAGCACTTCTGCCATGATTACAATACGCACTCCCATTGCAGTGACAATTACCATAGCAGCGGTCAAAGGGCCTGTAATAGCCGGTATATAAACATGCTTGAGCTTCAACCAGAGAGACAATTTGTATATCCGGCCCATCTCTAACAGACCCTTATCTACCATTTCCATACCTTTTACCGTGTTTACATAGACAATAGGCGAAAGGATAATCCCTGAAACGAAAACAACCATTGTTGAACCCATACCAAACCAGAGCATGGCTATCACAACCGCCACTATCGGAGGCACGCTCATCAAGCTCCATCTCATAGGCTCAAGAAGGTTCTTGATATCTTCCTTGATGCCGGCAAGTAGTCCAAGTATAAATCCTGCTAATCCACCCCAGAATATCCCCATAAAAATTCGCTTTGTGGTTATCCAGAGATGACTCTGAAACCGTTCTGTTCCCATCATCTCATAAAGCGCCTTGAACGAATCATAAGGGGATGCAATAACAATGCCATGCATAAAAAGAGACAGCATATGCCAGCCTGCTATTAATAGCAGGAATCCAAAAACCGAAAAAAGGAACTTCCTGGAGATTAGGGTCTCCCGGATATGCCTCATTTTTTCCTTATAGTAGTTCATTTCCCGTAAAAATTCCCTTCTGGCAATTTCCCGCCGATGGAGTCTGGATTGCCTTTCTTTAGGGCGCCAAAAAACATCTCCAGTGAAGCGCGCGCATCTTCTGCTGTTACAAATTTCAATGGGACATGCCTTAGTGCCTTAGCCACTGGCTCTTGCTTAAGTCCATGAATGTATTTTTCAACAAGTTTGCCCATTTCTTCAGGATGAAGCCTGATCCATTCTATTGCAAGAGCATATTCGTGCTGAAATGCCTCAATGACTTCAGGCTTGCCTTTAATATTTGCCATCACAGCAATGCCAGCCTGCGGTATTTCTGCTTCAGTTTTATAGACATCGCCCCAGACCTTTTGCAAATTGATTGACCTGTGCAGCCCGGCGCCTGATTTTTTTGCTTCTAAAAGAACCGTTGAGACTAAAGGCTCTGTAAGCACTGCGTGATTAGCGCGTCCCATCATCAACTGCTGTGCAGCGTCTATAGGAGCCCTGACATATCTTATTTTAAAATCTCTATCTGGGTCTAACCCCTGTTTTAGAGCAAGATTTCTGAATACAATATCCGGCATATCCCCCTTAAATGGCATTACAACCTCCTGCCCTTTAAGGTCAAATAGATTACTGATATTAACATCACTTGATACAACCCATAATATGCCCCAGATTGAGACATTTATGAGACTTAAGTCGACACCCCTGTTATAAAAATTCGCCGCCACATTGGTTGGAACCGCCAGGAAATCAGCCTGCCTGCCGGCAATCATTGCACGGAGTTGATCCGGGTTATGCCAGATTTTAAGCTCCGTCACCTCTGCAATATCTTTCAGCCTGTTTTTCTCTACCATGTAAATCAATGGATATGTTACCGGGGCAACGGGCCCGGCTAATACCAATTTGTCTAATTTATCTTTCTCTGTGGCAAAGGTATCTACAGAGAAAGATAAAAACAGTAATAAAATAATCATTAATTTTTTAGTCATCTTTTTCCTCCTTTAATTATTTTTGCTATTTCGTTTGGTTGCAATAATCGCTACCCCGCTTAAATTAGCCCTGTATTTTCTAAAGACACTTTTCATTTCTAATATGCGGCGGCGAGCCTTACCATGCGAAAGAAGATTGAAGGCAAAACGGGCTGCACCAAACAGCCCTTCATCCTCTAAAAGCCGTTTTGGCTCAAGAAGGAAAAAGGGCTGAGTGATAACCCTTTGAATATCAAAGCCTTCATCTTTAAGCATCTGTTCCCACTGCTTAACGGTTAACGGACTGGCGTTAACTTTTATGGCGCTTGATAGCTCACCCCCTATCATTTTTTGCAGGGAATCATCAATATCATCAGGCATAATACATATTTCGTGAATACCATATCTCCCTCCGGGTTTTAAGATCCGGGCGGCTTCGCCTATTACTTCCCGTTTCTTTTTTTCAGACTGCATGGTCAACATTGCTTCACCATATGCAACTGTAACTGATTCGGCTGGAAGTCCTGTGTTTTCTGCCAATCCAAGATTGCAGGTCTGCTTTTTGCCTTTAAGCAGGCTCCGAAGCCTCATGGCTGCCGCCTCATCTTTTTCGATGGCTATGAAACTTGCAGGATTTTTTTCTATAACCATTTTGGCTGTAATCCCCAAGCCAGGAGCAAACTCTACAACATCATCCTTTGCTCCAATATCAAGCTCTCCAAGCATCTTCTGTGTAAGTTCAAGCCCTCCTGGTCTAAGCACTTTTTTGCCCATTTTTGCAAGCAGCCAGTGCCCCGGCATTTTTGATACATCTTCTTTAAGTCCTTTTGTTTCGCATACACAATCATTCATCTTCAATTCCTCCTTTTTTCTTGTTATAAGCCTGCCCAGATTTATCCTCAATCTTTTTATTAGTTTGAGTTTCATTCTCAATATTAGAGAACAAAAGAGATATATTAATCACCTGATTAATTCTATATTCCGGCTTATATTCCGGTTTTAGCATTGCAATGAATCAACAGAAAGCTTTATCGTCTCCATGCTAACTATTCCTTTTGTGGTCTTTACCTGACTGCGAGCCTCGCTCAGGCAGGTTTTCACTCTCGCATGTGCCTGAATCGCAGCCAGGGCAATGCCCTTTCTTTTTCCATATGGAGCGGTATAATAGATATACCGCTCCAGAGATAATTACAACCATTAATGCAATATCAATAAATCCCATTTTCCGACCTCCTGTTCACCCTCCCCTTAATCCCCT
>DBNT01000058.1 GCA_002299835.1 Nitrospiraceae bacterium UBA665
AATCCCCCCTCCCCCCCTTTGCAAAAGGGGGGTTAGGGGGGATTTTGGGGGGGGAAAGGGGATTTAACGGCAATGACTCACCGGATGAAGGCACTGATGAAATCTATGTTGCCAGAAGACTATACAGGTCCGGAGAAAGCGAATATCTAATTAACAAAAAGCAGTGCCGACTTAAAGACATAAGGGACATTTTTCTGGACACCGGCCTTGATGTAAAGAGCTATTCTGTCCTTGACCAGGGCAAAATAGGCGAAATAATCAATACAAAACCATCCGACAGGCGGTTTCTTATAGAAGAAGTTGCCGGGGTAATGAAATACAAAGTCAGAAAAGCAGAGGCGTTATCAAAGCTTGAGTCATCAAAACAAAACCTTCAGCGCATACACGATATTGTTTATGAAGTCAGGCGACAGATAAACAGCCTTGACAGGCAAGTAAAAAAAGCAGAGAAGTATAAAAAACTGATTGGGGAATTAAAGGAGATTGAAGTCAGCATAGCAAAACACAAGCATGTAGAATTAACGGGCATTTTGGATTTACTTCAGGCAGATATAAAGAATCTCATCGAGGCAGATTCTCTAAAAAAGAGTGAAATCTCAACGCTTGAAAATATTATAGAAACCATACGGCTGTCTATAGCCGGCAAAGAAAAGACCCTCGCCGAACTTCAAAACATACTATATGAAAAAGAAAAATCCATATCTAATACAGAAAAACATATCGCGGTCTTAAAAAACAGCATTGAAAACAAAAAGACCGATATATCACGTCTGCTTCAGGAGCAGGAAGAGTCGGACACAAAAAAAGCAGAGCTTGCAAAAAAGAGTTTAGAGATTGACGACGCCGGGCGCATATTATATACAAATATGGACGGCATCTCTGAAGAATTAAGTGGTAAAAAAGAGTTGTTATCAAATATTGAGACAGCCATAAGCAATACCGAAGCAGAACTGGAGCAAAAAAGAAAAGAGTTATTCCGGCTGTCAGAAGAACTCAGCAGCAAAAAAAATGAACTTCACAAAATGCAGTCCTCTTATGAAACCCTTAAATACAGGGAGTCTGTTTCAATAAATGACAGGGAAAGCATCAAAGGCAGCATTGAAGCACTGCAAAAAGCCATTGCCAAAGCCAAAGACTTAATCGCAGCAAAGACATCTGAACTTTCCGGACTGAAGACCGAAAAAGACTCAATTATAAAAGAAATAGCCATACTAAAAGACTCCATTGAAGACAAAAAAACAGCCCTGTCAAAAGAGCGGGAAGATCTCGCCTCAAATATATCGAGGCTGAATTCATTAAAGGAATTAATTGTAGACAGCGCTCTTTCAGATTTTTTTAAAACCAGCGAAAACGAAAACACCGGTGCAAACGGGGTCCCCGAAAAGTCAGAGACTTTTCGGGGTGCCGTGCTGCTTTCAGACATAATCAATGCAAAAAAAGACTTTGAAATCGCTATTGAATCAGCCCTTTCAGAAAAAATAAATTCGCTAATTATAGAAAACCTAAAAGATGCTTTTTATATAGCGCAGATTATTAAAGAAAAAAATATCAGCAGGACAGCCATACTATACACAGGTGCAAAGCATAATGCACAGGAAAATGACGATCATGAGCCGGCATTTATTAACCATAGCAGCGTAATCGGCAAGGCATCTGATTTTGTAACATTAAGTGGCGGAATAACAGAAGGTGGCGGAATAACAGTTGATATTGCAGAGCGAATTCTCAGCAGTATTTACATAGTAAAAGACCTTCAAGCCGCTTTAGACCTTTTATTTTCCGGTGAGATGAGTGGACATAACAAATCCAGAATAGTCCATATGATAACCCCAGACGGAGAGGCAATAAGTAGCGACGGCTGGATACTGGCAGGACACGGCAAAGAGATCCTGAAGAAAAAAAGAGAGATAAAAGAACTCCAAAAAACCATAGATGAACAACAGACAAGAATAAAAAACATGGAAAGCTCACTACAGTCTGCCCACAATGAGCTTTCAGACAGAAAAGAAACACTCCGAAATATTGAGGAGTCGGTCATTGATATTGAAAAACAAATATCGCTTTCGGTTCATTCTATTCAAAACCAGCAGGAAGACTTAGAAAGAAAAAAAAGGAGGCTGTCCTTTTTAGAAACAGAACTGACAACTATTTCACAGGAAAAAGAACAACTTCAGGCAGTGATAAAATCAAAATCTGCAGAAATCAATGAACTTCAAGCAGAAAGAAATACTATTGATGAAGATATAGCAAAACTCCAACAAACCCTTGTAGCCTTTAGAAAAGAATATGAGGATGTAAGAGCGCATCTGACAGATATGAAACTGGCTGTTGCTTCTTGCAAGGAAAAAATAGAAGCCTTGAAAAAGGAAAAAGACAGCATAATAAAGACAATAGAGGAACTGCAAACAAAAAAAGAACTTGCGGCACAAGAAATACAATTTGCTCGGGAAAAGATTCAGTTATCTATATCTGAATTGGAGACTTTGGAAGACAGCATTAAAACCATAATAATTGAGGCAGACCAGATAAGGCAAAAAAGAGCTATACTGAAAGAAGCTATAAATACAGAAAGCCTTGATGTTACATCTAAAGGCAGCACTCTTAAAAATCTAAGAACTGATATGGATTTAATCATACAACAGCTTTCTTCAGCCAATTCAAAGGCAGTAGAGCTCAGGCTTAAAATAGAAAACATAGAAAACGGCATAATGCAAAAATACGGATTTGACATAAAAACCAAATTAATAGAGACTGAAGGCTTTGACCTTTTAGAAGCTGAAGGTAAAATAAACACCATTAATGAAAAAATAATGGAACTCGGACTCGTAAATCTCGGGACTATCGAAGAGTATGAAGAACTTAAAACACGCTATGACTTCTTAACAAAACAAGAGCAAGACCTAACAATGTCTATTGCGGAGCTGGAAGAGGCGATAAGCAGGATAAATGCAACAACTAAACGAAAGCTCCGGGAGGCTTATGATTCACTAAGGATGAAATTTAATAAGGTCTTTACCACTCTTTTCGGAGGAGGAAGGGCAGACATTATTCTTACAGATGAAAGCAATATTTTAGAATCAGGACTTGACATAATAGCTCAGCCTCCTGGTAAGAAACTTCAAAACATCAATCTGCTTTCAGGCGGTGAAAAAGCATTGACCTCACTTGCCCTTTTGTTTGCAGGATTTTTGATAAAGCCGAGTCCGCTCTGCATTTTAGATGAAGCAGATGCGCCACTGGATGAATCAAATACAGTGAGATTTACTCAGATGATAAAAGAACTTTCTAAAGAAACACAGTTTATCATTATTACCCATAACAGAATAACTATAGAGGTCGCAGATTACCTTTACGGCATTACAATGGAAGAGCCAGGGGTATCAAAAGTTATTTCCCTTCAGTTTTCCGATGTCAGAGCATAACGACAATAAGAAGTGACAAGTAACGACCATAATCTGTAAAGAAACATTTGCATAAGC
>DBNT01000091.1:0-8932 GCA_002299835.1 Nitrospiraceae bacterium UBA665
AGCATAAGCTGGAATGACAGACTTTAGGCATACTTACATACTTTTCCAAGAGCCTCTAAATTAAGTCATTAAGTTTTTGAGTCATTTACTTATTGACTTAATTACTTATTTACTTAATGACTAAAAAATATTTACCTGCTATCCATGATTACGGATTAAGGTATCATTAAATGCTCATATTCAAAATGTATGGCACTTAAGACATGAAAAAGTCTTCATTTTCATGCCATTAACAGTTTCGTCCTTATGGCATTTCTTGCAGGCATCTTCATCTGGATAGAAATTGTGCGTTCCACTGTCATGGCATGTCTTACACTCAATCCCTTGCATAAACACATGTCTTGCATGACCAAAAGATTTATTGATCGTAATGAAACCCTGAGCCGCCTCATCAAGATGACACTTTTTGCATGCCTTCCATGGCTTATCTCGGCCATGGGTTTGGGCAAGAGGCTTTTCGCCTTTCATAATATAGGCAACAAGAATCCTGTTCTGCTCAAGCATACTCAAGGCATGACACTTCTGACAAACCACATCCCTATGCTTACCCCTTTGCCATTCCATAAAGGCATCCTGCATCAGATGGCAAGTAGCACAGTAATTAGGATTGTCCTGTGTATGCCGATAATAGCGGTGGCCAACAGCAATGCCAAGAATAGCTACTATAACAATAGCAGCCAGAACAAGGCCTTTAAGGTGCACAAAAATTTTATCAATATGTTCGGGTATATTCTTTAATCGCCTCTTTTTCACCCAAAAAATACCTCTTACCTCTCTTTATTGTCTGCCTTAAATAATATCCTGCAAAACTTCCTCTATCTTAGCATCTATCATCTTTTTATGAGAACCGTTCCAATAAATCTTGCCGCAGTTTTTGCATCTAAAAAAACAATCAGAGTTCAAAAAGATATGGTCAGGTATTGCATCCATAACAAATCCTTTATCCACAGGCATAAGTAAGCCATTGCACACCGTGCAGCGCAAATTAGCGTGAAGCGTCGTGCGCTGTGCGTCGTGCGCTTGACGCTTGACCCATAATAAAACCTCTTTTAATTGTTCAAATGTATTATTAGAATTTATCAAAATGCAGCTATCAATCTTCTTTCTTTTTACAAGACTTGTATCCCTTGTCAGTAGTATCCTCTGCTCCTGTTTGGCGATTTTTATGAGTTCATTGTCATCTATTTTCTTAAAATAAAGGGTATCAAACCCTAAGATCCTGAGCCATTTTGAAAGGCTTCCGAGCATAGCATCGGCAATAAAGAGAGGACTTTCAGTCATATATTTAAGTTTATCATACTCACAAACAAAAGGGTCATGGAGAGAAAACCTCCATGACCCTTTTGTAAAGTCATCAAGATATTAAGTAATTAATTATTGGGCAAGTCATTGCTCATCTGACTTGTTAGATTCTTATAGTTTTCAGTTTTAAATATTTCTCAATTGGTTCAAAGTCTCTATCATCATGCAACAGAGAGAAACGATAATGAATGCAAAAAGTCCCGATAATAACATCTGTTGAAGTAATCAATCCAAACAGACGAATCTACCAATATCATTTGTCTGTCCGCATCTCGTCGAGATTACCAACCCACTTGAGTTTGCCTCGATAATTCTTAATCTTTGTTTGACATTTGAACTTGACCAAAAGTTTTAGCCCAGCTTCTATAACATCCTTTTTGGTTTTAAGCCCAGATGACTTAAGCGCGGACCTCATCAAGGAATCATTAATTACTACATTTGTTCTCATGTCTACCTCCTCTGTGTGTATAGATAGACTATATTATACACCAA
Source organism: Nitrospiraceae bacterium UBA665 (assembly GCA_002299835.1). Classification (GTDB taxonomy): domain Bacteria; phylum Nitrospirota; class Thermodesulfovibrionia; order Thermodesulfovibrionales; family Dissulfurispiraceae; genus UBA665. The sequence goes on from DBNT01000091.1 coordinate 1,795, forward strand.
TGCAATATGATAGCAGAACAGTCACAACCATAATCCGTAAAAAAACATTTGCAACCTGTCTGCCGTGCCAACGGCGCAGGCAGGCAACGCACAGGCAGGTAAGCAAAGCAGGGGTCCCCAAAAAGTCATTAGACTTTTTGGGGTAGTAGTCAGGGGTAGTTAAGCGGCAGTAATGAGTCAAGCAGCAAGTTAAAAAAGACTGAAGGCTGTCAACTATTAAACTTCTCATTACTAAAAACTCGTTACTTGTTAAGGTTTCTTCAACAGCTCTGTGAGGATATTCTTCGCCAAAGCCTCCCTCTTCTTCACCAATCTGGTCTTTTGCTTTTGGTCTCCATCTGGTAGTCCAGCTATCTGTTTATCCAGACGCTCGATTTCTTGGCGGAATCCAAAATCGTTATAAAGCTTGATAGCATCTAATAGAGAGTCAAGCGGTTGTGCCTGTCCATCCTTGATGCCAAAAAAGCGTGATAGAATTGCTGCACTTGCAGCCGTTGGCGTGAAGGATATAAGTTCCTCATGCGGAGTGCCGTCAATGCTGATAACATTATCTAAATCAAGTGTGCCGGTCGAAAACCTGATTGGGACAGGCTTTCGCTCTGCCTCCAAGTCAGCATAAAATTGCGATAGCTTTGTATGGGTCCCTTCCTCAAAAAGTTCATCTTCAGTGATTATGGCATCGCCTTGAGCATAATACAACATGGTGATCTCCTTTCTTTTCTTTCATTTTTTCTCCTGCCCGCGCTGAGCAGATTGTCAAAAGTTTTAAAGCTAAAAGCTGTAAAAACCTTTGCATATCAATACATTCTGTGTTTTTCATTCCTTCTGTCTTCTTACTCCCTGTGCTCGTAGTATATAGACCTCGGCATGAAGAATCTGTCAAAGCCTATATTCTGTATATTGAAGCTTATATTCTGCAAGCCTCTGCCAATGTCGCTACTGCTCAGGTTGCGGCTTAAGTTATTAGCTTCGCCTATTATCATGTCAATGTTCTGAATGTTCTGAAAGATGTTTAGGGTGTATCTAAACTGTGTTTCCTCTGGTGAAATTGCTGCCGCCCTGGCGGTGATAATTCCTATATTGCCGGATGCGGTTGGTAAGAGCGTATAGCCAAAAACAGGCATACCACTGCCGCTTACAGCTCTTACTATAGAAATACCGCTCACATCTACTCTCTTGCCTGTGCCGACATTTTTATCGGCATATGTCCCTGATGAAGGATTATTAAGCGTTACTGTATCGCCGTCAATAGCTCCGCTAACGGTATAGTTGGCGGGCGTGAGGGTGGCAATGGTGTTGCCGTCATATATCTTGCTTACTGTGCCGGTTAATCCGGGCGTAATTACCGGGGCAATGCTATAGAGAAAGCCGCTGCCCAAACCGAGCACGGTGCTGCCAAAAGTGGCATTGTATTGCTTGAAGTTATAAGACAAGCCTCCGCGAGTATCATTGGCTGGATTAGTAGAATACACCCGCCAAAAACCGCCTCCTGATGTAAGAAATGCCGTAGCAGAGTTATTGATGAAATTGCCGCCTGTGGCAACAAGGTTTGCCGAGCCTGTGCCGACATTTAGCGTAACCCCGCTTGCTATGGTAATGGTAGGTATGCCCAGGTCTCTATGGGCTAAAATAGCGAAGGGGTCGCCGGCCATGGCAAGCAGATTGCCATCGTCGGTGAAGAGGTTGGCGTTAAAGGCAATGTTTCTGCCTGCCTGAAGGGTAAGATTACCGCCCCTGCCTCCTACTAATGGATTGTTCACGGTTATTGCATTGCTGATGGTAATGTCGTTATTTGCCTGAAGGGTAACATTTGTGCCGGCATTAAGGATGTTTATGAGGTCTGATATGCGCATAAAGCTTGATTCGGAAGGATGGCTCCCAAATGTTGCCTCCGAAGGCTGTAGGCCGAATATAGCGTTATTAAGCCCTCTAAACAGATAGACCGCTCCTCTGTCGGGGCCGCCGGTGTCGTCAAGTATTGCCCCTACTGCAAGCCTGTCTCCGTCTAATGATACGCCGCTGCCGAAATAGTCACTGTTAGCAAGGCTCAGGACTCCGCCTACTACACTACTACCATGAGCAAGCTTTCTTCTCAGGTGAAGGCCGCTATAATCCGCTCCTACTCCACTGAAAAGATAAACCGCTCCTCTGTCCGAGCCGCCGGTTCTGTCTCTCATTGCCCCTACTGCAAGCCTGTCTCCGTCTAATGATACGCTGCTGCCGAACCAGTCCCAGTTAGCAAGGCTCAGAGTCTGGCCACTGCCTACGCTACTGCCGTGAGCAAGCTTTCTTCTCAGGTGCAATCCGCTATAATCCGTGCCTACTCCACTGAAAAGATAAACCGCTCCTCTGTCGGTGCCGTCGGTGTTGTCTCCGAATGCCCCTACTGCAAGCCTGTCTCCGTCTAATGATACGCTGGTGCCGAAATGGTCTCTGTCAGCAAGGCTCAGGGTCTGGCCACTGCCTACACTACTGTCGTGAGCAAGCTTGGTTCTCAGGTGCAATCCGCTATAATCCAGTCCTACTCCACTGAAAAGATAAACCGCTCCTCTGTCGCTCCACACAGCGCCGCCGGTGTCGTCTCCGTGCGCCCCTACGGCAAGCCTGTCTCCGTCTAATGATACGCTGCTGCCGAAATGGTGTCCGGTGCCAAGATTCAGGGGGCCTCCGATTACGGGGCTATTGTGCTCAAGTATTCTCCTCAGGTGAAGGCCGCTATAATCTGTTCCTACTCCACTAAAGAGATATACCGCTCCTCTGTCGGTGCCGCCGGTGTCGTCTCCGTGTGCCCCTACGGCAAGCCGGTCTCCGTCTAATGATACGCCGATGCCAAACCAGTCATGACCAGCAAGACTCAGGGTTTGTCCTCCGCCCACACTGCTTCCGTGAGCAAGCTTTCTTCTCAGGTGCAATCCGCTATAATCCGTGCCTACTCCACTGAAAAGATAAACCGCTCCTCTGTCGGGGCCGCCAGTGTCGTCAAAAAATGCCCCTACTGCAAGCCTGTCTCCGTCTAATGATACGCTACTGCCGAAATAGTCCCCGTCAACAAGGCTCAGAGGGCCTCCGACTACTGGACTATTGTGGGCAAGCTTTACCATGCTTAAGGCATCAGGAAGGGTTTCCACGAGGGTGAGGTTTTTAGGGTCAAAGAGCACAGTGCCGCCAGGTCCGGCATTTACCTCTCCTTTATACTCAAGCAGGTTCTTTGATGATATTTCTATCCTGCCTCCGTCAGTGGCATCTGCTTTGCCGAAAAACCTGGTGGTCTCTTTTGACCATATGGCTATTTCGCCGCCTTTTTGACCACCTTTTGGGCCTTTGGCAGAAAGCAATGAGCCTGGGCCTATGAGCACATAATCTGCATGTCTCAGAGTTCCGCCTCCCTTCCAGCCTCCTCCCCAATGGATTGTGCCGCCTTCTGTAATGCCGTCGGCATTTAAAGTGGCGCCAAGCAATGAGGCATTGTAGGCGGTTGCTTCTATAATTCCGCCTTTTGTGTTATAGCCTTGGGCAAGGAGCCTTGATGAGAGCATTATTCTCCCGTATTGTCCGCCATCAATATAAATGCTTCCGCCTTCTTTGCCGCTCGCGTTTATTTCATGGCCAGATACTGCATCAAGAGATGAGGTTGTGTTTATGATTATGCTTCCGCCTTTGCCGTCTGTGTTTTCAACAGTTGTCTTGCCATCGCCAAAATAGGCGCTTTTGGCATGTATCTCTATCATGTATCTCTATATTGCCTCCCTTTGCATCCACTGTTCCCTGCTGAAGCACATTGGCTGCCTCAAGCCTTATTACGCCGTTGGCTTCGTTTATGCCTCTGGCTTGTATTATTCCGGTGTTATTGACTATGCCTTTAAGGGCATTGTCTGCCTGCTTTATTGTGAGGGCTATTAGTCCTCCGTCAGCTTTTATGCTGCCGCTATTACTATTAAATATGCTTCCGTTGTCTCCTGCTTTATTCACCACAAGGCTTATAAGGTCGTTGCTGGCAAAATTAAGGGTTGCCTCATCTCCTGAGGCAAGATGGACTTTGCCGAGTCGGGCGATTATTGCGCCTTTATTTGTTATGGAGGGCGCAGCTAACACTACATAGCCGCCGTCTTGAGTGGTAATAGTTCCAAGATTGCTGATGGAAGAAAGCCCGCCGCTAACGGCTTGAAAAACATATTTCCCGCTCATAAAGTCTTCATTGCCGATGTTTAAGGTTGAGGCTAAAAAGCCGGCGGTCTCTATCTTTCCGGTAGGTCCTACCAAAAGGCCGTTGGGATTAACTACCCATACCCTGCCGTTGGCGGTGAGAAGTCCGTAGATGTGCGAGGGGTCTGCTCCTATTACCCTGTTTAAAGAAACAGAGCTGCTTGAAGGCTGAAAGTATTGGACTTTCCCTCCGGCGGCTATAGAGTAGCTTTGCCAGTTGATGATGCTTTTGTCCGTTGTCTGGTTTATGTGCATGGTGGTAGGGTTGGGCTGTGAGATGGTGGAGCTGCCTGCAACAACATCGCCTCCCTGTGGAAGTGCCCATACGGTCTGCGAAAAGAGCATGAGAGCGCAGAGCGCAAGGCTCATAATCCGTGATGCGTAATGAGTGATGGGTGATGAGTTCGCTCTCATCATAGCCTTTTGGGCTGTCTTTTTGTTCTTAACTTTAATATTCATGGTTTCCTCCTATGTTTGCTTTCATGTTTTGTTTGCTTTCATAAAGATTTATGTGATAAATTAAAGGCATAAGTTTGATAACGGAGGTGAAGATAATGCAGTCATCATTTAAACCCAAATATCTTGTTACTGAAAAGGGGCAGAAAAAGGCCGTTCTCCTCGATATCAAAGAGTATGAGAATATTATGGAGATGATTGAAGACCTTGAAGACGCCAACGACCTGCTTAAAGCTGAAAGAGAAGCAGTTTCCTTTATTCCGTATGATAAATTTCGCGAGCAGTGGCTCAAGAATTGACATACCAGATCATAATAGAGAGAAAAGCTCAACAAGAGGCGGAAAAGATTCCCTTTCAATATCGCCGGGTTATTGATGAGGCGATCATCTCCCTTTCTTCCAATCCAAGACCTCACGGTTGCAAAAAGCTTACCGAAAAAGAAGGCTATCGCATACGCACAGGGAACTACCGCATCCTTTACACGATAGACGATAAAGCAAAAATAGTTGTCGTTTATAGGATAAAGATCAGAAGCAAATCTACTTATAAATAATATCTGCATTGCCTTTCCTTCTTTGTTGAGCGCTGTCGTTCTGCCTCGATGTCATCCCTCAACCTTAAAACACCATTGTCGCCTGAAGATATGTCTCTGAGTTTCTTGAATTAAATCTTCCTTTTATCTCAGGCACGGCATAATCTATCCTGAAAGAAAAATGCCTTCCTACATGAAGCCTCAACCCTGCGCCTATGCTGGTAAGATAGTTATTTCTGTCCTCTCCAGGCTGGGGCTTGTTCCTGTAAACTCCTCCGTGGTCCGCAAAAAGGGCGAGTTTTATTGTGTCTCTTATTTTCTGTCCAAGGACTTTGGTTTCTGGAAAGAAAGGTGAAGACACAAGCTCTGCGGTAAGGCTATAGCCGCTGTCTCCGCTGTGCATGGCTGGTCTAAATCCCCTGACGCTGCCCATGCCGCCTATGAAGAACTGCTCTGCAACGAATAATTTGTCGGCAGAAAGCTGGCCTGAGCCTCTGAGGACAAGAAAGCTCTGTAATGGGAGCCTCTGCACCCTTGCTGCGTCTATGTTAAATTTGTTGAATTGGCCGTCTGCATTGAGGCGGCTTGTTGCAGGGTCGTTTTTGCCTGCGCCTCCAAGAAAGTCTCTTATTCCCCGATTGTATTCAACTACTATGATATTTCTTCCGTAAAGCCCGTCCACATAGTCGTAATTCACGCCTATAGTAAGCGTCCTTATGTTGTCTTCGCTGCTAAGGGCGCCGAGGCGGTATTCATATACATCTTTGTATTGAAATCCTGCCCTGGCGCTGAGAGTCCTCTCCCTTGTCTTTATAAACGGATGGCTTATATGTATGCCGTATATCCTTGCCTTTCCTTCTATGCCGAGGACTATGAGTTCTTCTCCTGCCCTATAAAGGCTGTTTGCGAGTAAGATACCCATTTGTGTGCCGTTATAACCGATGGGCATTAGGTATTCAAGCCTGCCAAAGGAGAGCCTGTTAAAATCTATCCGGTCAAGGCCGGTTACACCCCTAAACATTATCTGATCTCCACTTGTAATGACATTGCCAATATTAAGAGAGGCGATCATGCGGTGTTTGCTGGTTATGTTTGAGCCAAAGTTATCATAACCAATGCTGAAAGATATTGGTCTTTTGTCAGAGACAGTTGCGGTGATGTCCGTTGTGCCTGGCTCTTTGCCTGCCTGAAGGGCGGCTTTAACCTCAAGGGAGGGGTATTCGTTAAGGATTAAAAGAGACCTTTCAAGGGTTTGTTCTTTTAAAGATGGGTCTTTTCTAACTGTCTCAAGATGACCCTTGATGAATGCTGTGCTATAGTGTTTGTTGCCTTCAATCGTTATTTTGCCGACCTTGCCTTCAATTATCTGTATGACTACTATGCCGTCTTTTATGTCTTGAGCAGGGACAAAGGCGTAGGCAAGGATGTATCCGTCCTCTCTGTATTTGGCGGTTATGAGGTCTGCAACCGCCTGAATTTCGGCGAATGTAAGCTCCCTGTTTTCATTAGCGGATACAATAGCGTGGATTATTGCCGGATTAAGCAGGGTGTTGCCCTCGACTTTGAATTGTTTGATAAAGACTTTAGGTCCGGCTTCTTTGACCTCTTTTGGCCTTTCTTCTCTTTTTATCTCCAGCTCTTTGAGCGGCTCTTTGAGGCTATCTTTGGGGAGTATGTCTTTCCTTTCTAATTGCTGAAGAACTTCGCCGCTTCGCTCCTGGGAATGAACTGTTACCGGCAGTTGTAAGAATAAAAATCCGGCTGCCATAAAAATCAAAATGAAAAAAATCCAATTTTTAAACATCGATATTGCCTCCCATGAATGACAAAAGTTTCTCACCGCCCTCAAAACAAAAAACGGCAAAACCCCGAAACAGGGCTTGCCGTTTCCTGTAATAATTTAAGATTCTATTAAGGCTACTTAAACTGACTGACTGACTGACTGAC
>DBNT01000091.1:9265-21583 GCA_002299835.1 Nitrospiraceae bacterium UBA665
GACTGACTGACTGACTGACTGATGCAAATAATATGCCACAATATAGCCCTCTCTATCTTATTACATCCTCAAAAACCTTTTTATTATTTCAGCGGCTACAGGATTCATCAGCGTAAGGGCAATTATTATAAGAATTATCATAAAATTGAATTTTTGATCTAATTTGGCAATCTTGCCCTCAAGCTCTGTCTTAACAACCTGCAAATCTGCCTTTGTTGCAAGTTCCCTTGTAAGCTCATCCTTTAATTCAAGCTTCTTTTGAAGGGCTACTGAATCTGCCTTTTTCTCAATTACCTCAAGCCCTATCTCAATCGCCTGCGCAATCTTGCGCCCCTCTTCTTTGCCGAGCTTGTCCTCAAGAAGCTGCAATATATCTATTGTTATTGCACGCGCCATAATGTCTAAAATTTACATTAAATTAATCGTTTTGTCAACCCCGTTAGAAAATTGGACGGGGCTTGTTTTCTAACGGGGTCAACTCATCGCGTTTCTGCTTTAAGACAACAATGAGTCTCAGCGAGCCACCGCCCACCTCTGAGTCATATCACCGCTGCTCCATCGCTTCACCCTGCCCCCCTTTTTTTAACTTTGGCTTATGCGTTTCTATTCCGTCTCTGTCTCTTCGTGTTCAAGCTGCTCAATCTGCATTGAATAGAAGTCACCTTTTATAAATATCTCCCTGTATACCGGCATTCCTGTTCCTATTGGAATAATTCTTCCCATTATCACATTTTCCTTGAGTCCGTTCAATTTATCAACAGAACCGCTTAATGCAGCCTCTGTAAGAACCCTTGTAGTCTCTTGAAAGGATGCAGCAGATACCCAGCCTTCTGTTGAAAGCGATGCCTTTGTTATTCCCAAAAACAAAGGCTTTCCAAAAGCAGGTTTTCCACCCTCTGTTTTTGTCCTTTCATTTTCTTCTACAAAAATCATCCTGTCCACTTCATCACCTATAAGAAATGTGGTGTCACCAGGGTCTTCAATTTTTATCTTGCGCATCATCTGCCTTACTATTACCTCTATATGCTTATCGTTTATGGAAACACCCTGCAGTCTGTAAACCTTCTGGACTTCATCCACAAGATACCTCTGCAGTTCTTTGGGACCGAGTATGTCAAGGATATTATGCGGATTTACAGCCCCGTCCATCAAAGGCTCTCCGGCTCTTACCCAATCGCCTTCATGAACAGTAACATGTTTTCCTTTGGGAATAAGATATTCTCTGGAGTCCTCTCCCCCTTTTACAACAACAACCCTCATTCCCTTGTGAGCGCCCCTGAACTCCACTGTGCCGTCAATTTCACTCACTATCGCCTGCTCCTTGGGTTTCCTTGCCTCAAAAAGCTCTGCAACCCTTGGAAGTCCGCCTGTAATATCTTTTGTCTTAGTGGTCTCCCTCGGTATTTTTGCAAGAATATCGCCTGGCCATACAATTTCTCCCTTGTCTACAAGTAAATGGGCTCCTGAGGGCAGTAAATAACGCGCAGGATTATTAGTCCCCGGAATCTTTGCTGTTCTGCCTTGCTCATCTTTTATTGACACCCTCGGTCTCATATTTGCAGGGTAGTCTATTATAACCTTATGTGCAAGTCCGGTTGTCTCATCTACATCTTCTTTAAGTGTGACACCCTCCACTATGTCGCCAAGCGCTATCTTTCCGCCTATTTCTGTCAGTATAAGTGTGGAATAAGGGTCCCATTCAACGAGACGCTGCCCGGTTTCTACCTTCTGTCCATCTTCAACAAATATTCTTGCGCCATAAACAAGATTGTACTTCTCTTTTTCCCTCCCTGTCTTATCAGCAACGGCTATCATGGCATTGCGGTTGAGCACAATGGATATGCCGTCAGTCTTTTTAACTGCATGGACATTTATAAATTTCACATATCCGGAATTCTTTGCCTCCAAAATAGCCTGCTCTATGACCTTTGTTGCAGCGCCACCTATGTGAAATGTCCTCATTGTAAGCTGGGTGCCCGGCTCGCCTATCGACTGGGCTGCAACAATTCCGATTGCCTCTCCTATCTCTATTGCTTCTCCTCGTGCAAGGTCTCTGCCGTAACATTTTGCGCAGACACCGTTTTTGGATGTGCATGTTAAAACCGATCTTATCTTAACCTTATCTATGCCTGCATCCATAATCTTTCTGGCAAGATCATCATCTACCTCGGTGCTTCTGGGAGCAATGGTTTCACCGGTAACCGGGTCTTTTAAGGTCTCAGCAAGTGTCCTGCCGAATATGCGATCCTCAAGGGGCTGTATTATCTCCCCGCCTTCAATAAGAGAGCTTATTACTATGCCGTCCCTTGTGCCGCAATCTATCTCTATAAGGATTACATCCTGAGCTACATCTACAAGCCTTCTTGTGAGGTAACCGGCATTAGCGGTTTTTAAAGCAGTATCAGCAAGACCTTTCCTTGCTCCGTGAGTAGAGATAAAATATTGCAAAGGCGTAAGTCCTTCCCTGAAGTTGGCTGTAATCGGGGTTTCCATAATTTCACCGGAAGGTTTTGCCATAAGGCCTCTCATTCCTGCAAGCTGTCTTATCTGGGCAGCGCTTCCTCTGGCCCCTGAATCAGCCATCATAAAGATATTGTTAAAAGATCTCCTCTCTTTTAGTTCTTCTTCAGAAAACGCCTTGCCGTCTTCAGCGCCTAATTCTTTCATCATTTCATCTGCAATTTTTTCCGTTACATTTGCCCAAATATCTATAATCTTGTTATACCTCTCGCCCTGCGTTATAAGACCATCGGCATACTGCCTCTGCACTTCTATTGCTTCCTGTTCCGCTGCCTTAATCAACTCTTCTTTTCTTGAAGGCACATGCATGTCATCAATGCATATGGAAATGCCGGATATTGTCGCTACTTCAAAACCAAGCCTTTCAAGGTTATTCAAAAATACCACAGTCTCACGTTTGCCAAGAGTCTTATGAATATACTCTATTAGCTTGCCAAGCTCTTTTTTTGTCAGTTCCTTGTTAATCATAGAAAACGGAACGCCTTCAGGCAGTATTTCACCAAAAATAACACGACCTGCAGTCGTTTCAACAAACTTGCCATTTATCTTTGCCTTTATCAAGGCATGTTCATCCAAAACCCCTGCGTCATAAGCAGCGCGCACATCATCAAAATCTGCAAAAACTTTTCCTTCTCCCCTGACTCCTTTTTTCTGTTTTGAAAGGTAGTATATCCCTAATACCATGTCCTGCGTAGGGACAACAATTGGCTTACCATTAGCCGGAGAAAGGAGATTGTTCACCGAAAGCATCAATACCCTCGCCTCTATCTGTGCCTCCATGGAAAGCGGCACATGCACAGCCATTTGGTCGCCATCAAAATCAGCGTTAAAAGCAGTGCATACCAGCGGATGTAGTTTAATAGCCTTGCCCTCAACCAGTATCGGATCAAAGGCCTGTATGCCAAGCCTGTGAAGGGTTGGTGCGCGGTTTAAAAGAACAGGGTGTTCCTGTATAACATCCTCAAGCGCATCCCATATCTCAGGTGATTCTTTTTCAACAAGTCTTTTTGCTTGTTTTATTGTAGTGGCATATCCTTTCTCTTCAATCTTATTGAAAACAAATGGTTTAAAGAGTTCAAGCGCCATGCGCTTTGGCAGTCCGCACTGGTTAAGGCTGAGTTCCGGACCGACTACAATAACCGAACGGCCTGAATAGTCAACCCTTTTACCGAGCAGGTTCTGCCTAAAACGGCCCTGTTTTCCCTTTATCATGTCGCTTAAGGATTTAAGTGCGCGTTTGCCGCCTGCTTTTAATACCTTGGTCTTTTTGCTGTTGTCAAATAGCGCATCTACAGACTCCTGAAGCATCCTTTTTTCGTTCTTTATTATAACGCTGGGCGCCTTTAGATCCATTAGCCTTTTTAGCCTGTTGTTCCTGTTTATGACCCTCCTGTAAAGGTCATTAAGGTCAGATGTAGCAAATCGCCCTCCGTCAAGCGGCACAAGCGGCCTTAAATCAGGAGGGAGCACTGGCACTATATCTAGTATCATCCACTCAGGACGGTTTCCTGATTTAATAAATGCCTCTACTATTTTAAGTCTCTTAGTGAGCTTTCTCTTTACTCCCAGTGAAGGGGAAGAGTCTATCTTTTCCTTGAGTTCTTTTTGAAGTGTCTTAAGGTCAACTTTCCTCAAAAGTTCTCTTATTGCTTCTGCCCCCATTCCTGCCTTAAACCTGCTGCCAAATTCAGACAGTTTTTTCTTATATTCCTCTTCTGAAAGCAGTTCTTTTTCTTTGAGCGACGTATCTCCCGGGTCTATAACTATGTAGTCTTCAAAATACAGCACCCTTTCAAGATTCCTTATTGTCATATCAAAAAGCGTACCTATCCTGCTCGGAACACCTCTTAAAAACCACACATGCGCTACCGGTGTAGCAAGCTCAATATGTCCCATCCTTTCTCTTCTGACCTTTGACTGGATAACCTCAACCCCGCACTTGTCACATATTACACCCCTGTGCTTCATCCTCTTGTATTTTCCGCAGAGGCATTCCCAGTCCTTTACAGGCCCGAATATCTTCGCGCAGAAAAGACCGTCGTGTTCCGGCTTGAAAGTGCGATAATTTATAGTTTCAGGCTTCTTTGCTTCTCCGTGGGACCATTCCCTTATTTTTTCAGGAGAAGCAAGTTTTATTCTTATGGCATCAAAATCTTTCGGATTTTTTGGTCTCTGAAAAAGGGCATAAATGTCTTCTACCAACTTAAACCTCCGCCTTTCTCTTTTTCTCCAGAAGCTCTACATCAAGGCACAAGCTCTGGAGTTCTTTTATTAATACATGGAAGGACTCCGGAACCCCAGGCTCAAGCACAGGGTCTCCCTTGACAATAGCTTCATACATGCGTGACCTTCCGCTAATATCGTCGCTTTTTACAGTTAAAAACTCTTGCAGTGTATTGGCAGCGCCATAAGCCTCTAAAGCCCATACTTCCATTTCACCCAGTCTCTGGCCCCCGAACTGTGCCTTTCCTCCCAGAGGCTGCTGCGTAACCAGAGAGTATGGCCCTATAGAGCGGGCGTGTATCTTGTCAGCTACAAGATGGTGAAGTTTAAGCATGTACATGCAGCCAACAGTGACCGGCATTTTGAAAGGCTCACCTGTTTTTCCATCATACAAAACAGTCTGGCCGGTTGCCGGAAGCCTTGCTTTACGAAGAAGGTCTTTAATCTCGGTTTCCTTTGCACCCTCAAACACAGGTGTTGAAACATGAAGCCCTAATGCCATCGCAGCCCACCCGAGATGCGTCTCCAGTATCTGCCCTACATTCATTCTTGATGGAACACCAAGTGGATTAAGAACTATATCGATAGGAGTTCCATCTGGTAAATACGGCATATCCTCCTCAGGCATTATCATTGATACAACACCCTTGTTGCCGTGACGCCCTGCCATTTTATCTCCTATCTGTATCTTCCTCTTCATTGCTATATACACTTTAACTACTTTGTTTACGCCAGGAAGAAGCTCATCACCTTTCTTTATTCGTTCACTTCTGTCATGGTAACGGGATTCAAGATGCTTTATATACTGCTTTATTTCATTGCTTACCTCTTCAATTTTTGCTTTTGCACCCTCACTCTCAATCTTTATTCGCAGTAGATAGTCATTCTTTACTCTTTTTAGTTGAGCCTCCGTAAGCTTTTTGCCGCTTAAACATATTATCTCTTTAGTCTTTGAATCCTTAACATCATCCAGCACCTTCTGCCCTGTTAGCAATCTCCTTATTTTTGATGCCTTCTCTTCTTTTAATATTTTTATTTCGTCTTCAAGATCTCTTTGCAGTCTGCTAATGTCATCTTCTTCGATGCTCTTTGTCCTCTCATCCTTTTCTATCCCCTTTCTTGAAAGGACCCGTACATCAACAACAGCCCCTTCTATTCCCGGCGGAGTATACAGGCAGCTTTCCTTCACCTCCTCGGCTTTTTCCCCGAAAATCGCTCTCAAAAGTTTTTCCTCAGGGGTTAACATCGTCTCGCCCTTAGGAGTTACTTTGCCCACGAGTATATCGCCTGCTTTTACCTCTGCGCCTATCCTGATTATGCCGCTTTCATCAAGATCTTTAAGAGCCTCTTCGCCGACATTCGGAATATCCCTTGTAATCTCCTCCGGGCCTAACTTCGTATCTCTGGATTCAACTTCAAACTCTTCTATATGGACAGATGTATAAACATCGTCTTTAACAAGCCTTTCACTTATCAAAATAGCGTCCTCAAAGTTGTATCCCCTCCACGGCATAAAGGCAACTATAACATTTTTTCCCAGAGCAAGTTCTCCCATGTCAGTGGAGGGACCGTCAACAAGTATTGTTCCCCTTTCGACAATATCACCAACATTGACTATCGGCTTCTGATTCATGCAAGTGCCCTGGTTTGAACGTTGAAACTTTACGAGATTGTGTATATCAACTCCTCCGCCTTCTTCGGTAACCCTCACAACGACCCTTCCTGCATCAACACTCTCCACAATTCCGGAGCGTCTTGCAATAATAAGCCATCCGGAGTCTCTTGCGGCAACATGCTCCATTCCAGTTCCTACAACAGGAGCATCGGGCATGAGTACCGGCACAGCCTGTCTCTGCATGTTGGAGCCCATCAGCGCTCTGTTTGCATCATCGTTTTCTAAAAACGGTATAAGAGAGGCAGATATACCTACTATCTGCTTTGGAGAGACATCCATATATTGAACATCCTCAGGCGAAACAAGCTTAAAATCACCTCCTACCCTTACTGAAACAGTGTCGCCCATAAGATTGCCTTTTTTATCCAATGGAGATGTAGCTTCTGCAATTGTATTATCTTCACTTTCAATAGCGGAAAGATATACTATCTCATTCTTAACACGACCGTTTTCCACCTTTCTGTAAGGCGCCTCTATAAATCCAAAGTCATTAATCTTTGCATAACTCGCAAGCGATGTAATAAGCCCTATATTAGGTCCTTCAGGCGTTTCTACAGGACATATCCTCCCATAATGTGTGGGATGAACATCTCTGACTTCAAAGCCGGCCCGTTCCCTTGTAAGCCCGCCAGGACCCAAGGCAGAAAGTCTCCTTTTATGAGTTATCTCTGAAAGAGGGTTTGTCTGGTCCATAAATTGGCTCAACTGGCTAGAACCAAAAAATTCTTTTACAGCAGCCATTACAGGCTTTGCATTGATAAGGTCATGCGGCATAGCAATGTCCAATTCTGCAAGGGTCATTTTTTCTCTGATTGCCCTCTCCATGCGCACAAGGCCTATCCTGAACTGGTTTTCAAGCAGCTCACCTATGCCTCTTATTCTCCTGTTGCCTAGATGATCAATATCATCAACCTCTCCCTTGCCTGTCCTAAGATTCAAGAGATACCTTACAATCTCCACAATATCCTGATGAGTCAAAACTCTTATATCCAAAGATGTGTTAATGCCAAGTTTTTCATTTATCTTTAATCTTCCGACTGAAGAAAGGTCATATCGCTTTGGATCAAAGAATAATCCATTAAAAAGCTCTCTGGAAACAGAAGCAGTCGCGGGCTCACCAGGTCTCAGTCTCTTGTAAATTTCTTTTAACGCATCATCTTGTGTAACCACTTTGTCTGTAAGAAGGGTTTCCCTGAAAGACGGCAGATAATTCACATTATCAATAAACAAAATTTCCAGTGTATTTATTTTAAGTGAAAGTATTTTATAAAAAATTTCTTCGGTAATCTCCTTATTACCGTCAAGAATTATTTCCCCTGTTTCAGGATCTACTATATCCCTAATAGTTACCCTGCCGATAATTTCGCTTTTTGTTATAAGCACTTCTTTTATGCCCGCTGCTTCTATTTTTTTTAGTAAGATTTTGGTTATTTTGCTGCCCTCTTTCACGATAATCTCGCCTGTATCTGGAGAGACTATATTATCCTTAGCCCTTACACCTGCAAGCACACTGCTTACAACCCTCGTATAGTGTTCCTTGTCCTTTATCCTTATCTCTTCAACAGGATAAAAAGTCTTAAGGAGATCCTCGTTGGAATAACCTAAAGCCTTCAAAACAATAGTTGCCGGCAGTTTCCTGCGCCTGTCAATCCTCACATAGAGGATATCCTTTGAATCGAATTCAAAGTCAAGCCATGAACCCCTGGCTGGAATAACCCGTGCTGTATATAAAAGCCTTCCGCTTGCATGAGTCTTTCCCTTATCCGGCGAAAAATAAACACCAGGTGAGCGGTGCAACTGACTAACTACTACTCTCTCCGTGCCGTTTACAACAAAGCTGCCTGTTTCTGTCATAACAGGCATTTCACCTATATAAACCTCCTGCTCCCGAGACTCTTTCAAAGTCTTTTTACCTTTTTCGTCTTTTTCATAAATATCAAGTCTTACTTTTATCCTAAGCGGCACTGCATAGGTTAAACCCTTTAGCAGGCATTCCCGCGATGTTATCTTGGATTGTCCAAGTGCATACGAAATAAATTCTATTGATGCAGTATTATTGTAATCGGTTATAGGAAAGACACTTTTAAAGGCTGCATGCAAGCCCTCTTCCACTCTCTTGTCAGTAGCAACATCTTTTTGTAAAAATCTCTCAAATGACCTTTTCTGAAATTCTGCAAGATACGGCACATCCAATACTGGCGGCACTTTGCCAAAATCTAATCTCTCACGTAAAAGCTTTGCCATGGCTCTCCTTGTATTATTATGCAGCGGTCGGCATAGCCGACCGCTGCATAATCTTATTTTATTTCTACTTTTGCTCCCTCTGCCTCTAATTTTGCTTTTATAGAATCTGCCTCTTCTTTGGAAACCCCTGTCTTAAGCGGCTTTGGCGCTCCATCTACAAGATCTTTTGCCTCTTTAAGTCCAAGACCTGTTAACTCCCTGACAACTTTAATTACCTGAATTTTCTTGTCTCCGACTGCAGATAGCACCACATCAAAGCTTGTCTTTTCCTCATCAGCAGGGGCAGCGGCTGTAGCAGCAGGAGCAGCAACAGCAACAGGCGCTGCTGCTGTAACACCATACCTCTCCTCAAATTCCTTGATAAACTGTGACATTTCAAGTATAGTCATGCTGTCAATAAAACTAAAAACATCTTCTTTGGTAACTGCCATTTTATCCTCCTTTTTAATTTCATTTAATTTGGGTGTTTGGTATCAGTAATTGTCTCTTAATAATCCTTCCTCCTTCTGACGCTTACACTATCAATTGACACCCTTTTTGTTTTTTAACGCTTCCAGTGCATAAGCAAACTGCGCAAGCGTAGCATTCAAAGCACCTGCAAGTTTTGACACCGGAGCCTGCATGGCGCCTGCCATTATGCCAAGCAGCACATTTTTAGGCGGAAGCTTTGATATAGCCTTAATTTCATCAACAGAATAAAACCTTCCTTCGATTACTCCGCTTTTGATTTTTAACTTGTCGTTCTTGCCGGAATATTCAAGCACTTTTTTGGCCACTTGGACAGCATCATCAAAACCAAAGGCTATTCCTGTAGGGCCTGTAAATGATTCTTTTGCGAATTCAAAAGGGGTTCCTTTGGCAGCTATATTAATTAGTGTATTTTTGATAACCTTATACTCTGCTTTAGATTCTTTTAACAGTCTTCTCAGTTCCGAAATCTCTCTAACTGTCAGCCCCTTGTATTCGGTAAGAACAACGGCTTTTGACCTTGAAAATCTTTCTGTCAGTTCGGCCACCTGCTGTGATTTTTTTTGCCTGGTAATCAGAACCTTCCTCCTTTCCCAGAGACATTCAGAAACAGTTTATCGTGTTTATTGAGTTTTTGTGTTTATTTTTCATCCATACTAACCCAATAAACTCAAGGGACTCAATGAACTTATTAACACCAATCTGTCTCGGCAGGCGGCCGAGCGCTCAACTTATTGAGTTCTCGGCCATTAAACATATAGTGAGTTTTAACCATTCACTATTTTGTGCCTACGGTCTCTGACAATAATTATATACAGGCAATGCCTGTTTGTTACCGAGCACTCAACTTATTGAGTGCTCGGTATTTTATGCTACTTTTAATTTTGAGAAATCCACTTTTATGCCAGGCCCCATAGTTGATGAAATGGTGACCTTTTTTATATATTTGCCTTTTGATGTTGCTGGCTTTGCTTTCGCAACTGACTTTAAAACAGCTACTGCATTCTCTATTAGCTTATCTTTTTCAAATGATGCCTTTCCTACAGGCACATGCACAATGCCCGCCTTTTCAGCCTTGTATTCTACCTTTCCAGCTTTTATTTCCTTAACTGCCTTGGCAATATCAAAAGTAACGGTTCCGAGCTTTGGATTTGGCATTAGTCCTTTTGGTCCTAAAGTCTTACCGAGCTTTCCAACCAGCCCCATCAAATCAGGTGTTGCTACTGCTTTATCAAATTCCAGCCAGCCCTGCTGAATCTTTTCTACAAAGTCTTCTGCTCCAGCATAATCTGCACCGGCATCCCTTGCTTCTTTTTCCTTGTCCCCTTTTGCAAAAACCAGCACCCTTACTTTCTTCCCTGTTCCATATGGAAGCACAACAGTTGCCCTGACCATCTGGTCGGATTTCTTCGGGTCAACACCAAGGTTTATAGCAAGGTCAACAGTTTCATCAAATGTAGCAACGGTGTTATCTTTGATAAGAGAAACCGCTTCTTCTATAAAATATTCCTTGTTTATATCAACCTTTGACTTTATATTTTTAAGTTTTTTGCCCATCTTAATCCTCCTTGAATCATTAAGTTCTTTATCTGCCGCATTCATTTCTGAACTTCAACTCCCATGCTTCTTGCAGTACCCTTTATTATATTGGCTGCAGCATCAAGGGAATTTGTATTCAAATCCGGAAGTTTTGTTTTTGCTATTTCTTCAATCTGCGAATGCGTAAGCACACCAACCTTGTCTTTATTTGGAACACTTGAGCCTTTAACTATTCCTATGGCTTTCTTTATCAGTTCAGATGCCGGAGGCGTTTTAAGAATAAATGAAAATGACCTGTCATTGTAAACACTTAAAACAGCAGGCACAAGCGTGTCTCCCATATTCTGCGTCTGGGCATTAAATTGTTTGCAAAATTCCATTATATTAATTCCATGAGGACCCAAAGCCGGGCCAACAGGGGGCGCTGGGTTAGCCTTTCCAGCTGGAATCAGTAGTTTAACCTGTGCTACAACCTCTTTTTTAGCCATCTATTTCCTCCAAAATTTAGCTATTAGCTCATAGTTCATAGCTCATGGTTCAAAGTTCTTTGCTATGAGCTATAAGCTAATTATGCTTTCTCGACCTGTGAAAATGCAAGCTCTACAGGTGTCTGTCTGCCAAATATGCTTACCATTACACGCAGCCTGCCGTGGTCCATATCAAGTTCATCTACAGAGCCAATAAAACTACTGAAAGGACCATCTATTATCCTAACATCCTCGCCTTTTTCAAACTGACTTTTTATGACCGGAGCAGGCCCCTTTTCCAACTGCTGCAGTATTGCTTCAACTTCCTCTGCCGGTACCGGAATAGGCTTTGTCCCGCCGACAAATCCAGTTACCCTCATTGTATTCTTTATCAGATACCATATATTATCGTTAAACTCCATTTCTATCAATATATACCCTGGATAAAACTTCTTGTCCATCTCCTTTTTCTTCTTTCCTTTAAGCTCAATAACTTTCTCGGTTGGAATAAGTATCCTCGAAATCTTGTCTTCAAGGCCTTCCATCCTTGCCCTTTCTTCTATAGAAGCTTTGACCTTTTCTTCAAACCCTGAATATGTATGCACAACGTACCAATTTTTGCCCATATCTTTACCTTACCAGCAAATTGACTATTCTGGAAATACTAATGTCAATAAAACCCAGAAATATAGCAACAAGCAAAACCGTTATAATAACAACCTTTGTAGAGCCAACAAGCTCTTCCCTTGAAGGATAATTAACCTTTTTTGTCTCAACTTTTACTTCCCGGAAAAAATTCTTAATTCTTTCAACCATTTCATCTCCCTTTTCAGCTATTAGCTAATTATTGGCAGGCCAGGAGGGATTCGAACCCCCAGCCCTCGGATTTGGAGTCCGACGCTCTAGCCGTTAGAGCTACTGGCCTACACCTTTAAAACATTCCAAATCACAAATTACAAATTCCAATTTGGATTTTGGTGCTTGGAATTTGTAATTTAAATAATTTATGCTTTTGTCTCCTTATGCGAAGTATGTTTTCTGCAATGCCTGCAATATTTTTTAAGGTTAAGCTTGTCTGTAGTATTCTTCTTGTTTTTCATGCTCGAATAGTTCCTGTTCTTGCATTCTGTGCATTGGAAAAGTATTATATCTCTCATTTCTTACTCCAGCACCTCTGTAACT
>DBNT01000092.1:0-1178 GCA_002299835.1 Nitrospiraceae bacterium UBA665
CGGACTCGCTCTAATGTATCGCCGCTAAAGGCCTATCAGCCACACGTGCTTTGCTTATGTAAATGTTTTATTACGGATTGTGGTCAAGATAAATTGTGATATGGCAGAAGAAAGACTGGAAATATATATAAAAAAGTTTCTCAAATATCTTGAGGTTGAAAGGAATGTCTCCCCTCATACTATCAGGGCATACAGGAGGGATTTAATGGATTTTGCCGGTCATTGTCGGTCAAATATGTTAGCAGACCGCCCTGATAATATAGATGTGCTGGATATCAGGGGTTTTATATCTGAGCTCACGCTTAAAAAAAAATCAAAAATCACAGTTTCAAGAAAACTGGCCACAATCAGGTCTTTTTTCGGATACCTGTATCAGGAGGGTTATGTAAAAATTAATAAGGCCAGACTCGTTCCTGCGCCTAAGGCTCAGCGGCATCTTCCTAATTTCCTTTCTGTTGACGATGCCTTTAATCTTGTTCAGACTCCGGAGGGGATAGGACTTCTTCCTGTCAGAGATAGAGCCATCCTTGAATTGCTTTATTGTAGCGGTTTGAGGGTCAGCGAGGCTGAAGGACTCAATGTTGATGATATTAACATAAGGGAGGGGCTTGTCAAGGCAAAGGGTAAAGGCAAAAAGGAAAGGATAGTGCCTGTTGGCAATAAGGCGCTTGATGCTTTAAAATCGTATCTTATAGAGAGGAGGCTATATAAGAAAAATAGAGGGGTTACGGAGAAAGAGGATGCCTTTTTTTTGAACAGAAACGGAAAAAGGCTGACAGAAAGACAGATAAGAAGGATAGTGATAAAATATGCCCGCAAGGCAGGAATACACGGGCAGATAGGCCCGCATACAATGCGGCATACATTTGCAACGCATTTGTTGCTTGGAGGGGCAGATCTAAGGGTGATTCAGGAGCTTTTAGGACACTCATCCCTTTCTACAACACAGAAATATACGCATCTTGATATAGGACATCTGATAGATGTATATGATAAAACACATCCATTAGCGGATGAAAATCCATAATCCGTAATCATGGATAGCAGGTATGCATTCAAAGCCTTTAGAAAGTGTTTATTGATGTGCAAATGAAAGATTATAAATGCATTATCCAGCAAGTTACCACCGATGGTGATGACGAAAACAAGATAATGTTATATCAAGTGCTGCGTCTAAA
>DBNT01000092.1:1494-33148 GCA_002299835.1 Nitrospiraceae bacterium UBA665
CTGCGTCTAAAGGCTTTTCAGCATACCTGCTATCCATATGTTAGAATGTTTTATTACGGATTGTGGAAAATAAAGGTTAAACACAAATATGAATGCTCTAAATACAATTGTCAAAAAAAAAGCTGAATGGTTGAAAGCTGCCAAAAGTGCTGTTACAACTAATGAGCTAAAAAATCGCCTGCAGGATATGGATAAAACGAGGGACTTCAGAAATGCTATAAAAAGAAATGACAAAAAGATAAAACTCATAGCAGAGATAAAAAAGGCATCACCGTCAAAGGGCATTATAAGGAAAGACTTTGATGCAGCTAAAATAGCGTTTATATATGACAGAAAAGATGTAAGTGCTATATCTGTTTTAACTGAGGAGGATTTTTTTCAGGGACATCTTTTGCATATCAAGACAGTCAAAGATATTGCCTCAAAGCCGATTTTACGAAAAGACTTTATTTTTGATGAATATCAGATATATGAATCAAGGGCAAATCATGCTGATGCAATACTTTTGATTGCAGCAATACTTCAAAAGAGTCAGGCAGAGGAATACCTGCATCTTGCAAGGGAATTAGGGCTTTATGTTTTGTTTGAGATACACAATGAAGATGATTTAGAAAAGGCGTTTTCAGTAAAAGCAGATATTATAGGAATAAATAACCGCAGCCTGAAAACATTAAAGATTGATTTATTTACTACATTAAGGCTTAAAAAAGACATTCCAAAAGACAAAATTGTTGTTAGTGAAAGCGGCATAAAAAGCAGGCAGGATATTTATATGCTTCAGGATGCAGGCGTAGACGCCATGCTTATTGGCACATCATTAATGCAATCACATGACATTGGCAAAAAGATTGATGAACTTATGAATTAAAAATCCGCTATTGCTTTTTTATTTTTCACTTTCAATTGGCGGCGCCATATGTCTTATAATCTTTCCTGCCACAAGATATATAACCATTTCAGCAATATTTGTGGCATGGTCTGCGATTCTTTCAAGATATTGAGCAACAAAACTTATTTTCATTGCCCTGTATATGGTATTTGGATCTCTTATCATATAGGAGATTAGCTCTTCAAGTATCCCATATTTTAGGTCATCTACTTCGTCATCCCTCATAATCACATCCATTGCAAGCCTTTTGTCCCTGCGCACAAAAGCATCAAGCGTATCCCTCGTCATTCCCTGTGCTATCTGGCTCATGTGAGGAATATCTATATAAGGCTTTAAAATTGGCTCTTTATTTAGTTCCAAAGCCCTTTCTGCTATATTAACTGCATTGTCTCCCATTCTCTCAAGGTCTGTGGTTATCTTCATTGCTGTTGTCAGAAATCTTAAATCTCCTGCTTTGGGCTGCATTATCGCTATAAGCCTGATG
This sequence comes from Nitrospiraceae bacterium UBA665, assembly GCA_002299835.1. GTDB lineage: Bacteria > Nitrospirota > Thermodesulfovibrionia > Thermodesulfovibrionales > Dissulfurispiraceae > UBA665. Next base: position 2,868 of record DBNT01000092.1, read on the forward strand.
CATTCCTCATCTATCTGCACATCAAGGGCGTTTATCTGGTGATCCCTTTCTATAACGGCCTTTGCAAGGTCGTCATTCCTTTCTACAAGGGACTTTACCGAATCTTTAATAGAACTCTCCACCATCGCACCCATTTTAAGAACCATTTCTTTGAGATGCATTAATTCTTCATCAAATCTGGCCATTATCCGAACCTCCCTGTGATATAGTCCTCTGTAAGCTTTTCAGAAGGGTTGGTAAATATCTTATCTGTTTTATCAAATTCAATCAATTCCCCCAGCATCATAAACCCTGTCCAGTTTGATATCCTTGCTGCCTGCTGCATGTTGTGGGTGACAATGAGTATGGTGACCTTTTTTCTTAATTCTATTATAAGCTCTTCTATCTTTGCAGTTGCAAGGGGGTCAAGCGCTGAGGTGGGTTCATCAAAAAGCAGCATCTCTGGGTCTGTAGCAAGCGCCCTTGCAATACAAAGCCTCTGCTGCTGGCCTCCTGAAAGATCAAAGGCTAAATTATTAAGCCTATCTTTTACCTCATCCCATAAAGCAGCGCCCCTTAAAGATTTTTCTACCTTTTCGTCCAGTACTTGCTTTTTGTTGACACCTCTTACTCTAAGACCAAAGGCTACATTTTCGTATATAGATTTAGGAAATGGATTAGGTTTTTGAAATACCATGCTTATGCGCATCCTTATTTCGATAGGGTCAACAGCATGGGATATGATATTGAAATTTTCCGGATACAGGAGTATCTCCCCTTCGTATCTATTATGAGGATAAAGGTCATGCATTCTGTTAAAGCACCTTAAAAAAGTTGTCTTGCCGCATCCTGAAGGCCCTATGAGTGCTGTAACCTTATTAATCTCTATGGGCATGTTAACATTTTTTAGCGCATGCACATCGCCATAGTAAAAGTTAAGATTTTTTGCTTCTGATTTTAGTCTGCTTTTTTCTACCATTTTATTCTTTTCCTTGTTCTATATCTAATATAAATTGCAATAGCATTCATAAGCAATGTTATTATTAAGAGCACTATACCTGCTGCAGCAGCATTAACATGAAACTCTGGTTGGGGTCTTGATACCCAGTTAAACATTTGTATTGGCAAAACAGTATAAGGATCCATAAGCCACTTAAAAGATATAAAAGGAAACTCTGGTGTAATTGGCAATGATGGTAAAAAAGCTATGAATGTCAAAGCCCCAACAATGATTAACGGAGCAGTGTCTCCGATAGCCCTTGATAATCCTATAATTACTCCTGTGAGAATTCCGCCTGTTGAATAAGGCAATATATGGTTTTTTAAAGTCTGCCATTTTGTCGCTCCAAGGGCATAAGATGCCTCCCTTATGGAATTTGGAATTGCCCTTATAGCCTCTCTTGTAGTCATTATTATCACCGGCAAAATCAATACAGCAAGGGTGAGTCCTCCTGTAAGTATGCTTTCACCAAGTTTAAAAAAATAGACAAATAATCCCAACGCTAAAATTCCGTATACTATAGAAGGGACACCAGCAAGATTAGCGATATTAATTTCTATAATACTTGTCAACCAGTTTTTCTTTGCGTACTCTTCAAGGTATATGCCTGCTGCAACACCGATGGGGATTGCAGCAGATGCTGTAACAAACATAACTAAAAAGGTCCCTACCCATGCAGAAAGTATTCCTGCCCTTTCCGGAAATCTTGATGGAAAGGATGTCAGAAACTCAGGACTTAGCCTCGGTGCGCCGTCTATAAATACATCTACAAAAATGGTAAAAATGAAGAAAAGCCCAACAAGTGTTGACATAAGCCCTACAATTGCGAATATATGATCCCGGAGCTTTGTTACCCTTATTCTTTTTTTAATGTCTTCCATAACTATTTACGGCTCACCATTCACTATTCACTGTCTTTAATACGCTTCCCTTATTCTTTTTCTCAACCAGAATCCTATTAGATTAAAAATCAATGTCATTACAAAAAGCGCTATCCCTGCAGCAAATATGGACTTATATTCAATAGTGCCGTGAGCCACATCTCCAATGCTTACCTGAACAATATATGCAGTTATAGTCTGAACTGACTCTGTAGGATTAAATGTAAGATTAGGCATCATGCCTGCTGCTATTGTTACAACCATAGTTTCTCCGATTGCTCGGGATATGGCTACGACAAAAGATGCTGCAATGCCTGAGTAAGCAGCAGGTATGATGACCTTATAGGCTGTCTGAAATCTTGTTGCGCCCATGGCATAAGAGCCCTCTCTTATCTGCATGGGCACAGCCTTCATTGCATCTTCACTTATAGAACTTATATACGGGATTATCATTATCCCAACTACCAAGCCGGCACTTAAGGCATTAAACATTGGTAGTCCTGGTATGATTTTTTGTAAAATAGGTGTGACAAGAAGTAGTGCAAAATATCCTAAAGCTACACCTGGAATAGATTCCATAAGCTCAAGTATGGGTTTTACTGTTTCTTTAAACTTATATGATGCGTATTCACTTAAATAGATGGCTACGAGCAAACCTAATGGCAATGCTATTATTGATGCTATAGTTGTTATTAAAAGTGTTCCTGTAATGAGGGGCAAAATGCCAAATGACGGAGGATAAAATAAAGGTGTCCACCGAGTGCCTGTCAGGAATTCTATTATTGAAACTTCCCTGAAAAATCCTAAAGATTCACTTACTAAGATAACAACAATGCCAATTGTAACAAATATAGAAAATAGGGCTGCCAGAAGCAGCATTGCCTCTATAGCGCCTTCTGTGATTTTTCTTTTGAGGTTTAATTTCATTAGCAAATATTATCCAGTTTTTTTGTTACATTAATGTTACAGCAATGTTACAGCAATGTTAAAACACAGGAATTTTTGACAAGAATTGTTGAGATAAGCCTTCAGCATTAGATAAGAGCGACATTTATGTCGCTCTTATTGCTCTATTAAATCTTTTTTTGATAGGCTTTAGCGAGGAGCTGTCCCTGTAATTCTCCTTGTAAATCTTTCCTCTGTGCGCCTGAGTTCCTCTGCAGTAAGAGGAACATATTTCACTTCTTTAGCTATCTTAGCTACATTTTTTAGATAAAACTCAACAAATCTCGCCACCTCAGGTCTATCTAAAGACTTTCTGTTTACATATATAAACAGAGGCCTTGCAAGCGGGTATGTGCCGTCCATAACTGTTTTCATTGATGGAGCTACTGGCTTGCCTGTTTTAGGACTTACTATGGGAACGAGTTTTAACCTATCCTTAAGCGCCTCATAGTATGCCATCCCAAAATATCCGAGGGCATTTACATCCCCTGCTATTCCACGAGCAAGAATATGGTCATCTTCACTGGCTACAAAATCTGCCCTTGATGCCCTTGCCTTGCCAACAACTTCTTCTGTGAAAAAGTCAAATGTGCCTGAATCAGTGCCTGGCCCATAAAGCTTTAACGGTCTTTTAGGAAATTCCGCTCTTACATGATCCCATCTTGTAACCAAACCTTCTGCGACAGGCTCCCATATTTTTTTAAGGTCTTCCATAGTGAGGTGCTTCACCCAGTCGTTTTTCGGATTCACCATAACTGCAAGGCCGTCATATGCAATCAAAAGCTCTATAAACTCAATGCCGGCTGCTTTGCAAGCATCTAACTCTTTGCCTCTTATAGGTCTTGATGCATTTTGCACATCTGTTTCACCTCTGCAAAACTTTCTAAATCCACCCCCTGTGCCTGAGATGCCTACTGTTGCCATAACATCCCTATGTGCCTTCAGAAACTCCTCAGTAACGCCTTCTGTAATAGGATAAACTGTGCTTGAGCCGTCTATTCTTATTATTTGAGAAGCCGCCACTGGCATTGCAAATGCCACTGATACCAAAAAAGCAACTAAACCCAAAACAACTTTTTTAAACATCTTTAATCCTCCTTTTTTTGTTGATTGTACAGATTTTAAAACACAGATTGCATAGATTGCGCAGATTATAAACTTGCTATGCATCACCTCCTCTTTTATTGTTATTAGTTATTCGTTATTCGAATAACTAATAACGACCCAAATTAAGCGATTCTTTAGTCTGTCATTCTGGCTTGTCCAGAATCATTCCTTGTTTTCAGAAAGATTCCCGACAAGCGGGAATGACACCTATTGGGGGGTTACGTTTTATTTTAAGAACAATCGCCTCCTTACAAAATCGCTCAATTTAGGAACGAATAACGAATTTGCCGAACTCATGCGTAAATTATACAAAAAGAATGGTTAATTCTATATTAAGGGAATGTTAAATTTATGTTACAAAGGCAATCTCCTTATATTCATGCAGGCTTAAATAAAAAGGACATTTCTTATGGTCTTTGCTCATGCAGTATTGATGTAGTTGAAAACGGCTTGGCATGTATGGCTTGACCCCTGCCTTACAGGTTAGTGTCAGCCATTTTATCAGATGAGGGCATTTTGTGCTATTTCTTTTAATCTTGCCCTCCATGAGATTTTGTGAGCTTTTGCATTTCCATGCTGGATGCCATAGTTTTTATGTATTCAATGATGTCTATCTTCCCCGGTTCATAAGTAATTACCACGCTTCCAGAAAAGGGACTGGGACGGATGTCTTTTATTCCATCAGGAAGCGATATATCAGAAAACTGCTTTGACATCCGTAATAGTCCTGATATGGAGAGATTTTTAATAGCCGGAACTTCTATCCTTATTCTGCCTGGAATGTGGTGAATAATTTTATAGGTAATCATAGCCTCTCCTTATTATCAATTAAAACACGCCAATATTACAGCATTATTAATGTCAGGTTAAATTTTGATGAAATCTGAAGTAAATAAAATGGATAGGAGTTGTTGTCAATGTCCATAATATTAAGCAGAAAAAATGCTAAAATATAGTTATGAAATGTACACAATACTTTTCATTCATCAAACAGCGTCCTGATAGGGCGGTTATCAAAGATGAATGGATATTGGATACAATCAAAAAACCCATGAAAACAGAAGTTCAGACGGATGGAAGAATAAGGAAATGGAAGTTTATTGAAGATGTCGGGAGATACTTAAGAGTAATCCTAACCAATTAATCCTATGTCAACGGACTGATTGTAGGGCATAATGAAATATATGAATGAAGATGTCGTAATCAAAAAGGCTGTTGAGGTTCTTATTAAAGAATTAGGTCCTGTAGAAGCAATCAGATTTATTAATATGCCAAGAAAAAAGAGAATGGAAAGTGTTAAGAGGCATAGGGAGTGGCAGAAGACATTGAGCAAACAGCAGTTCTTTGATAAAGTCTTTGCGGGATAGCTCCCTTAGGGGTAAGATGCTATGCCGAACAACGCTATTAACTCCCGACCGCTTTTGTCGGTGCGCTCCATCCCCGCAATGAATTCTTCGTTACGCCTTTTGGTGATCCCGTGACAATCGCCCTGCAGCGGGCTAAAAACTTTTAAAAATGTTAAAATTATTCAAATTACCCTTTTAACTCTTTTATAACATGAAGATAATTGATTTAAGACAAATCGGCAAGCATCTTTTTTCTGAAATAGGAAGCACGAGGCTGAGGCCTTTTGTATCTGAAGCCATCGGCAAGGGAGCCGCTGGAGATAAGACATTTCCAATTGATAAAAAGGCTGAGGATATTATCATTAGCTCGCTAAAAGCCCTCGGTGAGCCGTTAAGCATTGTATCAGAAGAGGCAGGCATTGAGGAAATCAAAGGCGGAGGTAAAAAGGTAATCATAGACCCCATTGATGGAAGTAAAAACGCAATCACAGGAATACCATTTTACTGCACTTCTATTGCAGTTGCTGATAGCGATAATATTGGCAGCATTTCACTTGCATATGTCATAAATATTTTGACAGGCGATGAATTCTGGGCAGAAAAAGGCAATGGCGCGTTTTTCAATGGCGAGAGAATTTATACGCAGAAGGATGATGCCTTTTATCTCATTGCTTATGAAGCACAGAACCCTAAGAATGATATTCCAAAAATTATGAAACTGCTTGGGGAGGCAAGAAGAACAAGATGTTGGGGAGCAATGGCGCTTGATATATCTTATGTCGCTTATGGCTCTGTAAGCGTATTTATTACGCCGTCGCCTTCAAGGAGCTTTGATTTTGCGTCGGGCTATTTGCTTGTAAAAGAGGCAGGGGGTGTTTTTACAGACATAAGCGGCAATTCAATAGACAGAGTAGAAATTGGGCTTAAAAGAGGCGCTCCGCTTCTTGCATCGGGAAATATACAACTACATGAAAAGGCATTAAGGCTGCTATATGGATAATACTATCCCATCATTATTTCAATCATCTGTAGAAAAATACAAAGACCGCATTGCATTTAATTATTTTGATGGTTCATGGAAGGCAATGACCTACGGAGATTTTTTTTCTTTGTCAGAAAATATCGCATCTTTTCTAATAAGCAATGGCATTAATAAAGGAGACAGGATTGCCATAGTTTCTGAAAACAAGCCTGAATGGTGCGCTCTATATATGGCTATTATGATGTGCAGCGGAATTGCTGTTCCAATTGATGTGCAGTTAGGCAGCGATGAAATCAAAAACCTGCTCATGGATTCAGAAGCTAAAATAGTTTTTTATTGCTCTAAAACCGAACCAAATGTGCTAAAGGCTGTAGAAAAAACCTATATAAAGGGTATAAATCTTGACAGCAATAAAATAAAAAGCTTGTCTTTTGACTCGTTACTCGTTGCTCGTTACTCGTTACTGTCTTTAAATGACATTGCTTCTATCATCTATACATCCGGCACTACAGGAAAGCCAAAAGGCATAATGCTTACTCATCATAATTTCTGTTCAGATGCAGAGGCTGTTATTCAGGCTAAAGTTGTAACCAGCAATGACAATGTTTTGTCAATACTTCCGCTTCATCATACATATCCGTTTATGTGCACATTTATTGTTCCTGTTTTTGTTGGAGCTACAATCACCTTTTCTCCGGGATTAAAGGCAGTTGATATAGTATCGGCAATAAAGGACAGGGCTGTGACCATAGCTGTTGGGGTGCCGAGACTGTTTGAAGCAATAAGAGACGGCATAATATCAAAAATAAAAAGCAAAAAATTAATTTCAAGCCTTCTTTTTTTATTAATGCATTTATGCGGTTTTGTCAGGAGGCGGTTTGATATAAATGCCGGTAAAGTTGTCTTTAAATCTGTTCACAGAAATTTTGGCACTCTGAGGTTTTTTGCAAGCGGTGGCGCAAGGCTTGCCCCATCTGTAATGAATGACCTCGAATCGCTCGGTTTTACTGTCCTTGAAGGCTATGGACTCACAGAGACATCGCCTGTAATCACATTTAATCCTGCCAAAAAAAGAAAGCCAGGCTCTGTCGGCAAACCCTTGCCTGCTGTAAAAATAAAAATAGGCAACGACAGTGAGATAATGGTTAAAGGCGCTATGGTAATGAATGGTTATTACAAAAATCCTGATGCAACTGCTGATGCGATTCAGAATGGGTGGCTGTTGACAGGAGATACAGGCTATATTGATGATGAAGGGTATCTTTTTATAACAGGCCGCAAAAAAGAGGCGATTGTTTTGAGTTCCGGAAAGAATGTTTATCCAGAAGATGTAGAAAAATTTTTTACATCAACTCCGCTTATCAAAGAAATATGCGTAACAGAAAAGAAAGGCATGCTTCATGCAGTAATAGTGCCTGATCTTCAATACGCAAAGGCTTCACAGACAGGCAATATTTCTGAGGCATTAAGGTGGAAGATAAATGAAATATCCTCAAAACTGCCTGAGTATATGAGGGTAAGGGGATTTACTCTTTATCCGGAGCCTTTGCCGCGCACACCTTTAGGCAAGATTAGAAGGTTTATGGTTAGAGAAATTGCAGGCAGCACAGCAGGGCAAGCAAGAATTGCAAAAGAAGATGATTCACTCACAACGGATTATGTGGGCAAAAAAGTTGTGGAGCGCATAAGGTCTTTAACAAAAGACAGAATGTCTGTCAGGTCAACAGACAATATAGAGATTGACCTTGGCTTTGATTCATTAAAGAAAATAGAGCTTATTTCAGCTCTTGAAGGAGATTTTTCATTAAACCTTCCTGATGCTTTCATAGCAGAGGCACAGACTGTCAGAGATGTGGTTACAAAGCTGAAGGAATATATAGAAGAGGGCGGTTTAAAAGAAGACAAGACTGCCTCATGGAAGGATTTTTTTGAAAAACCTCCTACATCAGAAGACTTAAAGAGAATTGGTTTTTCATTTAGCAGAATTGAGCTGTCTGCTATCTATGTCTTATGGTTAATTTATAAGACGGCATTTAAGATATTATTCCGACTTAAGGTAAAGGGAAAAGATAATATCCCTGCAAATGGTCCTTATATTATTGCGCCAAACCATGTGAGTTTTCTTGATGGTTTTGTTATTGCATCGTCGGTTCATTTTGAAACTTTTAAAGACCTCTATTTCTTAGGTTTCCAAAAATATTTTACAGGAGCGGCATTGCAATGGTTTGGCAGAATAAGCCATGTTATACCTGTTGACCCTGCCATATATCTTATCAAGGCAATGCAGATGTCGGCTTATGTGTTAATGAATAAAAAATCATTGTGCATATTTCCGGAGGGAGGTCGCTCATTTGACGGCGAGGTAATGCCCTTTAAAAAAGGAATCGGAGTCCTTGCCGCAGAATTGAACATTCCTGTTATTCCTGCATTTATTAAGGGTTCTTTTAAGGCGCTTCCGAGAGGCTCTATGTTTATAAGGCCTGCCAAGATAGAGGTGATTTTTGGCAAACCTATAGCTGTATCTGACCTTGATTTGAAGCAAAAGCCTGCTGATATTGACGAATATCAGTTTTTTGCTGATGAATTGAGAAGTCGCGTTTTAGCTCTTAAAAGAAGTATCTAAAATTCCGGCTTAAATAAAAGTAAAATAGTCTTGCCCCTGCGGGGAAAAATGATTTATGTTAATTTAAAAAGGTGAACCTTTCTTTTTTTCAAAAACCGAGCCGTTACATTAACAGCGAAATCAACTCTATCAGGAAGCAATCGCCTGCAAGGGAGGGGAGCGGCCATGTTAGTGTCGCTTTATCTTTTCCAGATGTGTATGAAGTAGGCATGTCCCACCTCGGCATGAAAATACTATATGATGTCATAAATAAATTGCCTTACTCAAGCGCTGAAAGAGTTTTCTCTCCGTGGAAAGACATGGATGAATACATGAAGACAAACAATATCCTCCTTTCATCTTTAGAATCAAATAAACCTTTAAAGGATTTTGACATCGCGGGATTTAGCCTGCAGTATGAACTATCATACACTACGGTGTTAAACATGCTTTATCTTGGAGGAATTCCGCACAACTCTGAAGACAGGTTTGACTCAAAAAAAACCTTTCCTGTTATGGTAGCAGGCGGACCATGCACAACTAATCCTGCCCCGATGTCTGCTTTTATAGATGCCTTTTTAATAGGCGACGGTGAAGATGCTGTGGTTGAACTTGTCAATGTTGTAAGGCAGTGGAAGACTGAGGGAGATGGAAAAAGAGAAACACTGCTCCGTATGATTTCGGATATAGAAGGTTTTTTTGTTCCATATGTTTACCCATATGTTGATAAGTTCGGGCATAAACGCAGGCAGGCAGTAAAAAGAAGATTTATTGCAGATCTTAATGATTCTCCCTATCCTGTAAAGCCTATAGTGCCTTACACAGCTATAGTGCATGATAGAATAAACATTGAGGTGTCAAGAGGATGCACAATGGGCTGCAGGTTTTGTCAGGCAGGAATGATTTACAGACCCCTGAGAGAAAAGAGTCCTGAAAGGGTTCTGGAAATAGCCGAATTATCTCTCAAGCATACCGGCCATGACGAGGTATCTCTTGCATCTTTAAGTGCAGGTGATTATTCATGCCTGCTTAAGGTTATAAAAGATTTTAATGCTAAGTTTGGCATGTCAAAAATAGCCCTATCGCTTCCGTCTTTAAGGGTTGCTTCTGTCAGCAGGGAAGTCTTAAAGGAAATAAAATCTGTAAGAAAGACCGGTTTTACTATGGCGCCAGAGGCTGCGACTGAAAGGCTGAGGAGTGTTATAAATAAAGACTTCAGCAGTGATGATTATGAAAGAGCGCTGAATGCCCTCTTTGCCGAAGGATGGCTTAATCTAAAGCTGTATTTCATGATAGGACTTCCGACAGAAAGGGATGAAGATGTAGAGGCAATCAAGGATATGGCTGTTAAGGCGCTTCAGATAGCAAAAAAAAATACAGGACGGTTTGTTAATATAAGCATAACCGTATCTCCGTTTGTGCCGAAGCCCCATACACCTTTCCAGTGGTTCGGACGGATAGGCATTGATGAAATTAAGCGCAAGCAGAAATATCTTAGAGAGGAGCTCGGCTCCAAAAAATTCAAATATAAAGGACATGACGGTAATATGAGTTTTTTAGAAGCAGTCTTTGCAAGGGGAGATGAAAAACTCTCTGCGCTAATAGAAGAGGCATGGCAGTCAGGCTGCAGGCTTGACGGATGGTCAGAGATGTTTGATTTTAATAAATGGCTTCACTCTATGGACAAAACAGGAATAGATGGACATTTCTATACAGAAAGGGCATTTTGTAAAGATGACATTCTCCCGTGGGATTATATAGATACTGGCATTAAGAAGAGTTTTTTATACAAAGAATATGAAAGAGCATTGTCAGAAGAAAAAACAGAGGACTGCAAAAAGGTCTGCACTGCATGCGGACTGAAATGTGTTGAGCGTCAAGCGCGCGACGCTTTATGCTTTACGCACGACGCTCAACGCTTGACGCTTGACGCTTCACGCATAAAGGTTCGTGTTCAATTCTCAAAGACTGGCAAGCTCCGCTATCTTTCGCATCTTGAGCTTGCAACCGTGATATTGCGTGGATTAAGAAGGGCAAATGTGCCGCTTAACTACTCAAAAGGATTCCATCCCTCTCCACGCGTCTCCTTTAGCCCTCCCCTTGGGGTCGGCATAGCAGGGGAGAGGGAATATTTTGATATGGAGGTTTTTGAGCCATTTGATGTAGAATTTTACATGAAACAATTAAACAACACCTTGCCAGAAGGGATTAAAATATCAAAAATGGTTAAGATTATTGCAAATGAACAGTCTCTGAACAGTTTTATCAGCAGATATGAATATAATATAAAAGTCAGCGGACATAAAGCCGAGATCAAACCGGAATTTAAAGGCAGCATCATTGTGCAAAGAGACAGGAAAAGCATTGACATTTCTCCCTGTATTGAAGACATAAAAATTTTAAGCGAACATTTTGCTGAAGACAGGCGGGCAGCAGTTTCTTATTCACTGATTCTAAGAGACCATGAAGGCATTAAAGTCAGGATTGGTGAAATGGTCAAAGCCTTGTTCGGTATTGAAGCTAATGAAGTTGATATTACAAGAACAGCTCTTTATGGACGAAAAGGCAAAGACGAAGGATTGCCAGAAGGATGGAATGAACCACTATGACATCTGATCTTTTAATAAATTCAACAAAAGAAGAAAGCAGGGTCGCCCTTCTTGAAGGAGGACAGGTAGTAGAACTGTACATGGAAAGAAAAAGGGATGCCAGCCTTGTCGGAAACATATATAAAGGGAAGGTAATGAAGATACTGCCCGGCATGCAGTCAGCCTTTGTAGATATAGGTCTTGAAAAAGCAGCTTTTCTGCATGTAGCAGACATAATGGGGGAAATGGAAGAATATTACTCTGCGTTTCTTGGCAATGAGGCTGAAACACTCGAGCTTTATACAAAAGCAGAGCATATAAACAAATCTATTCCTATAGAGGAATTGATACAGGAAGGGCAGGAACTCCTTGTGCAGGTCTCAAAAGACCCTATTGGCACAAAAGGCGCGCGTGTAACTTCATATATAACCATACCTGGAAGATATGTAGTTCTTATGCCCAATGTTGAACATATTGGCATATCACGGAGAATACAAGACGAAGAAAAACGAACCGCCCTCAAGGCAATAGCAGCAGAAATAAAGCCCGCGGGCTTCGGACTTATAGTAAGGACAGCGTGTGAAGGCGGAGCGATAGAAGAGATAAAACGCGACCTCGAATTTCTTCTTCTTATATGGGAAAATATACAAAAAAAGAAAGACAAGGTATCAGCGCCTACCCTCCTTTACAGCGACCTTGATCTGGCTGTAAGAAGCGTAAGGGATTTCATGCATCATGATGTTGAACGGCTTATTATTGACTCTGTAGATGAATACGAAAGGGTAAAGGAATTTGCAATAACTTACTTTCCCCGGCTTGTTGACAGAATAGAATTATACGAAGGCAAAGAACCGATATTTGATGCATTTGGAATAGAACTCGATATATCAAGGGCCCTCGGAAGAAGGGTATGGCTTAAGTCAGGCGGTTATATAGTTATTGACCAAACAGAGGCCATGACAGTAATTGATGTAAATACCGGAAAATTTGTTGGCAAAGAGAGCCTTGAAGATACAATATTAAAAACGAACCTTGAGGCTGTCAAAGAAATAGCATATCAGATAAGGCTGCGCAACATCGGCGGCATTATTATCATTGACTTCATCGACATGGAAAAAGCTGAAAACAGACAAAAGGTCTCATCCTTATTTCTTGATGAAATGAAAAAAGACAGGGCGAAGAGCACAATTTACAACATCTCGGAATTAGGCATAATACAGATGACAAGGAAACGTGTAAGGGAAAGCCTTGGCCGTGTATTGTGCGAGCAATGCCCGTACTGCGAGGGCAAAGGTTTTGTTAAATCAGCGCAAACAGTGGCATATGAGATATTCCGGAAACTCAAAAAGATGCAGCTTCCATTTAATACAGTAGCCATGATAAAGGCAAGTCCGGTAGTAGCAGACCTTCTTTCAGACGAAGAAAGACAGGGAATTGAGGATATAGAGAATACTTATGGCATTAAACTAATAATTAAAGAAGATGAAGCCGTTCATCAAGAAAACTATGAGATTTCGGTTCTGTAAATAATAAGCTTATGCATGACCTAATCAATATCCTTAAAAATACTTTTCAGAATGCGGAAGCCGAGTCTAATATTGTTAATGTCTTTGGTCTTGAGATAGGAAATTATTTTTCTGATTTCTATTTCTTCTTTTGTCAGATTTATTTGCTTTCCTTCTCTTTCAAAATCAAAAAGGTCTTTCAGCCTGATGGAGAGTGCTTTGCTGATAGCTCCAAGAGTTTTTATAGAAGGCATCGAAACGCCGCGCTCAAGGCGGGATATGGTTTCGACCGTAACATCTATTTTCTCAGCAAGATTAGCCTGCGTAAGTTCTCTTTCTTTTCTGACTCTGGCTATCTGAGAGCCTATTAATTTTTCAACTTTTATTGACATATAGGTTCCTGTGCACATATAAACTATAGACAAATAGTATCTATATAAAACAGAGACTAAAATGTCTATCTATATATTGACAAATTAGGTCTTGTTATGATAAAAAACATAGATATAAATCCGCAGAGTATGCATGTTTATGGGGGTGTGCATGGCAGCCGCAGAAAAGATGGACAAAAATATCCTTGACAAGATTTTCTTTATCACGGAGAAAGTCTTGGTGTTTGACGGACTGAATGATGTGTTTGAGCATATCGTAAATAGCGCTATGATACTTACAAAGGCCGATGCTGCCACTATTAGGGCATTTGACATAGAGTCGGGCAATCTGGTTATCGTTGAGGGAACAGGCCTTTCTAACGGCTTTCTCTCACAGCCTCCTATTAAGATAGGGGAGGGCATCACAGGCAGGGTAGTTCTCAATGCAAAGCCCTTTTCTGCCGCAGATGTATCCCAAATAAAACATTGCGTTCACAAAGAACTTGCTCAAATCGAAGGCATTAAGGCAGTGATGAGCGTTCCAATGAAGACAAATGAGGGGGCTATGGGATGCATAACTGTTTATAGGAAAAAAGCAGAAGCCTTTACAGAGCAAGACATGCTTTTGCTGGGCATCTTTGCAGGACAGTCAACGGAAGTCATAGAAAAAACACGCTTAATAGAAGAGCTCAAGAAACAGGCGATATTTGATTCATTGACGAAAGTTTTCAATAAAAACGCTCTTTTTACAGAGCTTGATTCAAAACTGAGCCTGTCCAGCAGACACGGCTACGATTTAAGCATTATTTTTATAGATATAGACGATTTTAAGAAATTTAACGATATGCATGGGCATCTTCTCGGAGATAAACTGCTTGCTGACTTTGCAAAACTATTAAGACAATTCTGCAGAAAAACGGATATTGTGGGAAGATTTGGAGGAGAAGAATTTATAATTATTGCTCCGCATACAGATAAAGACAGCGCTCTAATAGTTACAAAGAAGTTAATTGATATCATCAGGGAGCATAAGTTTTTGGGCAGCAATGGAGATGTTAGCATCACTTTCAGCGCAGGCATAGCGTCATTTCCAAAAGATGATCAGGAAGCCTCAGAGTTGTTGAATAAAGCCGACAAAGCTATGTATAAAAGTAAAATGGCGGGTAAAAATTGCGCTACAATATGGATAGAGGAAGAGATGATGTAAGTTTTTAGTCTTAACCTTTTTTAAGCAGCGTTTTCTGTTAAAAGCCCTGCAATAATGCAGGGCTTTTATTTATACTATTAAAGTGGAGATTGAAGCAGCGACAATAAAAAAATTCGATAGGCTTCTGGAAATCCTTAAAGAGATGCAGTCTGTTGTCCTTGCCTTTTCTGGCGGCGTTGACAGTACATTCCTTCTTAAGGCAGTAAAAGAATCCGGCATGCATGCCCTTGCTGTTACAGCATATTCGGAGACCATGCCGGAGAGAGAGTTGAGATTCGCCGAAGATATGGCAAAACTCATCGGCATAGAACACAGGGTTATTAAAACCGATGAGATGTCCAATCCAGATTTTGTGAGCAATCCCAGAGACAGGTGTTTTTATTGCAAGGACGAACTCTTCTCCAAACTTTTAGATGCAGCCAGAGCAGAAGGTTACAGGTATGTTATTGACGGGAGCAATTCCGATGACCTTTCGGACTGGAGGCCAGGAAGGCAGGCAGCAGTTAAACACGGCGTGAGGAGTCCTCTCGTTGAGGCCTGTTTATCAAAGGATGAAATCAGGGAGCTTTCAAAGGCAATGGGACTTCCGACATGGTCAAAGCCTGCTTCACCGTGCCTCAGTTCGAGATTTCCTTACGGGGTAAAGATTACAAAAGACGCACTAAAAAGAGTTGAGATGTCAGAGGAATTTCTGAAGGGTCTCGGCTTCAACGAATTCAGGGTAAGAAACTACAATAATACAGCAAGGATAGAAGTGAAGGCAGAAGAGATTGAAATGCTTCTTGATAAAAAACTTAGGGAGTTGATTGTAAAACAGCTAAAAGACTTGGGTTTTAAATATGTAACTGTTGACATAGAAGGGTTCAGAAGTGGAAAACTCAATGAATAAAAACTTCTTAACCTCCCAACCTCTCAATTTCTTAGCTTCTCAATGTGTCCGGTGCGGCAGTTGCAAGGCGCTATGTCCTACTTACATTGAAGATGCAACCGAAGGGTTGAGCGCCCGCGGCAGGATAATGCTTTTAAAGAAATTTCATGAAGGAGAGATATTACCTTCAAATACACTTAATGACAGGATATTCAGTTGCATACTCTGCGGTGCATGCAACAGTCTTTGTCCTTTAGGTATCAATGTAGTAAAAGAGATATATGATGCCAGAAAAAAACTCAGAAAATTTAGCAGAAAGAGTCAGATATACGGACTTGCAGCAAAATTGGCATTTAAAAAAGCTTCGGTAGGTTTCAGGGTTTTGAAAATCATGGACAGCATCGCCAAAATATTTCCTGTCAGGCCTTTCACAACTCTCGGCAATATCGGCATCAGCCTGCCGAATTCGTCTCTAAGAGATGGAATTACAGTTTTCAGAGTTGCCAGACCTAAAGGAAGGATTGCTGTATTTGCAGGATGCTCTGTGAATTTCTTATATCCTAATATGGGGATGTCCGCCATAAACAGCCTGAATTTGCTGGGCTATGACGCTATCCTGTCACGCGCAGAAACATGCTGTGGAGCGCCTTTGATAAGTCTTGGACTGCAGGATGATGCAGTTGAAGCAGCCGAAAAAAATATCGGTATCTTTGAAAAATTGCAGGTAGAAGCTGTAATCGGTCTATGTCCAACCTGTGTGCATTTCATAAAAACAGAGTACACAAGGCTAACCGGCAGAGGAGTAAGCAATGCAGTTGAGGTATCGCAATTCTTTAAAAACAGTAATGAATTAAAAGTAACAAGTAACGAGCTTAAAGACAGTAACGAGTCAAAAGTAACGAGTAACAAGAAGTCTAAAAGTTTAAAGCCTTCAGTTTCTAACTCGTTACTAAAAGTTGTATATCACGCCCCGTGCCATTCGGTTTACAATCTTAAAACAGGCCGTGCTCCTGAGCAAATATTGAAATCTCTGGGATTGAACCTTATTAAACCTAAAGACAGAGGATGTTGTGGATTTGGAGGCACATTCAGATTATTATATAAAGAACTCTCCGAAGGCATTCTTAAAAAGAGGATGGATGATTACAGAGAGGCTGATATGATAGTCACCTCCTGTCCGAACTGTGTAATTCAATTACAGACAGGCATAAAAGACAGGACTGTAAAACATATAATTGAGGTAATAGAAGAGACATTAAAAAAGGAGAAGGGAAATGAAAAAAAATAACTTTGAAATCGTTACGCCGCAAGGCCTTGAGGAAAGCGAAAGCCCACGGAAAATGAGATTTAGCAAAAAGACGGAATGCACGCGCTGCGGCAAGTGCTGCACAGAATGCAGTCCTTCATTAATAAAACAGGACATGCACCTTTTTATATCTGGAGCGCTTTTTCCGGAAAATGTATATACAATCAGAGAAGGCGAACCGGTAAGGTCAGGCAGTAATGCATATGAGTCATTTATAGAAATTATAAAAATTAGGGAAAATGAAGAAACTACTGGCTGTATTTTTTATAGCGAAGGGTCAGGCTGCATTATATATGAAGACAGACCATTGCAATGCAAAAAATACAAGTGCTGGGAGACAGAGGCGCCCTTATATGGACTGGAAGAGTCAGCACTGAAAAGAGAGGATGTCTTTGGCTCTGTTAATATAATAATGGATGCAATAAAAAAACATGATGATAAATGTTCATATAAAAGACTCTCTTTTACTATCGCAAGACTCAATGAAAACAATGAAGATGCTTTAGATGATATAATAGATATACTCCAGTATGATACATATATAAGACCGTTTCTGCAGGATAAACTTAATATTTCATTATCTGCCATGAATTTAATATTCGGCAGACCTTTAGTAGATACTATTAACGAATTTGGTTTCAGAGTTGAAAAAAATGGAGACGAATATATTTTATTGCCGCTAAAACCAGAAATAAAAGGGGAGGAAAGGAAATGAAATTTTTTATTGACACTGCAAATGTTGACGAAATAAGAAAGGCATGGGAAGTTGGCGTTATTGACGGAGTAACAACCAACCCCTCGCTTATGTCAAAGGAAAACAGAAATCCTATAGACCTTTTAAAAGAGATATGCAGCATTGTAGACGGACCTGTAAGTGCAGAAGCAGTGAGCCTCAAGTCGGATGAGATGGTAAAAGAGGCGGAAGAACTTGCAAAGATACATGAAAACATAGTGGTTAAAATACCGATGACCGAGGACGGTCTCAGGGCTGTAAAAAGACTTTCGGCTACTGACATAAGGACAAATGTAACTCTTATTTTTTCACCTGCCCAAGCGCTGCTGGCAGCAAAGGCAGGCGCTACATATGTGAGCCCTTTTGTAGGCAGGCTCGATGACATCAGCCATGCCGGCATGGAGATAGTGAAAGACATCCAGAATATATATGAAAATTATCTCTTTGATACAGAAATAATAGTCGCAAGCATAAGGAATCCGCTTCATGTAATAGAGGCTGCAAAAATAGGAGCAGGCATAGCAACAATCCCTTACAGCGTAATAACACAACTCATAAAACACCCCCTTACAGATATCGGCATTGACAGATTTCTTAAGGATTGGGAAAAGGTAAAGGCAAGATGACCGGGAAATGGGTTGATGTGTTAATTACCTGTGATTCTATTGAGGCTGAAATTATAAAAGACCTGCTTGAAAGTGGCGGAATACATGTTGTTTTGAGGTCTTCTAAAGTCACCCCATATCCTGTTAACATAGGAAAGATGGGGGAAATAAAAATACTGGTTAAGGAAGAAGACAGGGAACTGGCAGAGAAAGTGATAAAAGGCGAGTTTGACATCAGTGATTAAAAGAGTATTTAAATCGATGTCGTCTTTTTAAAACATCAAAAGCCAGGAAACATTTTAAGTGAAATAGTTTTGCCGTTTTTTGTTACAGTATTTGCTATAAGAATTCCGCCCTCTACATATGCCAATTTAAAATTATTATATCCGGCTGCAACAAATTTAAGGGCATTAGCAGGACATCCATCCTCGCAACCGGCAATTCCTCTGACCATTCTTGCGACAAGTCCCTTTATATTCAGATTATCAATTACTGCGCCCTTCAATATAGCGAACTCGGTAATTTTTTCTACAACCCCATCGGCATCAATGCGAAAGGGATTGCTAACAGGCACTGATAAAGATTCGTTATCAATGCTAACATCAATTTCCATAAATATACCTCCATCTTTTTTGTGATCTGTAAAGTTATGATTAATGTTTTATGGGTATGCGTAATATTGCAAGAAAAATCTGTCTTTATCTTCAAGAAACTTTTTTATTATACCAAAAATTGTAATTTTTTCGCTAAATTTTATTAATTAGTTTGTGCAATAAAGGATACTGTTTTTCAAAAAAAACAATATCTTCTTTTAAATATTCTAATGCCCTATTAACATATTTCAAAAAATACTTCCTGCCTTTTACAGATGAAAGGAATCCATAGGCGCCGAGCGCTTGCATGTGGCGCTGCAGGCGGCATATAGAAAGTGACTCAAGAAACTCATGTTCATTGAATCCCTCTTTGGCAGCCGCCATCCTGTCGGCATAATATTTTAACAGACATTCTCTTATACCGTCATTGAGCCTGTAATAAGGATCCCAGAGTATTGAAGCAATGTCGTATGTTGGCGGGCCTATCCTTGCACCTTGATAATCTATCAATCTCGGAACTCCTTTTGTAATCATAATATTTTGGGACTGGAAATCGCGGTGGACTATAGTTTTCGGATAAGAATCGGCTTGTTGTGCCAATATGTGGAATTCTTCATGTAATGCAGATATATTTTCAATATCCACCTTTTTTACCTGTTTTACGAACCTCTCGATAAAATAATCCGACTCCCATCTGAAGTGATCATAATCAAATATCCTCTCTTTAAGCATCAGACATTCAGAAACATATCTTGTGGCATCGGCATGAATACATATAGCTATATCTATGACCTTTCTGTACATATCTTCTATCTGCCCTGATTCCTTATGGCATTTCAGCCAACTGTAAAGAGAAACATCTCCGAGGTCTTCAAATAAAGCAGTCATGCTCTCATGATTTACATCAAGCAATTCAGGGACAGGTATATCATGCCTCCTAAAAAATTTTGTGTAATCTATATGCCGATGGAAATCAGAGTCTTCTCTTTTGTATTTCACAAACACAGCAGTCGAATTATCATTTTTCTGTCTGTAATACTTTCTGTCAGAACCTCCTGTGCCGATAAGAATTAATCCATTATCTTCCGAAGCACCAAGCATTTCTGTCTCATTAAGTATAATCTCAAAATCAGGCCCGATTATGCAGTTCTCGTAAAATCCCCCCTTGCCCCCCTTTAATAAAGGGGGGATGGGGGGATTTATCCGGCTGCCCTCAAGCACGATGCAGTTTCTGAAAGAAGATGCATCATCGAGGATACAGTCTTTCTCTATTACGATATAACCGTCAATTTCGATATCCGGGCAACCTCTCATTAATGGATGAATATATACTGTCTCACCGTCAGTTCTTAATGCATTAATTATTGCAGAGGCATACGCCTGTGGCGTTCCTATGTCGTTCCAGTAGCATCCGGTAAAATCAAATACCTTTACCTTGTGTCCTGCCTTTGCTGCTGCAAGCCATGCAATTGTGGCATGTGAAACTCCTACAGGCAGAAACTTCAGAATTTCCGGAGAATAAACCGCAATTCCTGTATATGCAACTTTTCTTCCTAAAGTGTCTGGATTTGGCATTGAAGTCCCTGCATTTTCAATATCTATAACATATCCTTTATTGTCTAAAACAACATTGTTGTATTTTGGATAATCATGCGTTGCGAGAGTCGCAATATTGCCCTCTGAGAGATGTGTTTCTATCAGACGAGAAAAATCGATGTCAGAGACAATGTCGGAATTGTGCGCAAGGAAGTGTCCTCCTGAAAGAAAGCCTTCTGCATTTTTCAACGCCCCGCCTGTGCCGACAATAGGGTCTTCATAAAAAAATTCAATGCGCTCTGAGAATGCAGAATTTCTGGCCCAATTTCTTAACATATCGGCTTTATAATGGAGGTTTATGCCTATCTTGCCGGAGGATATCAGAGAGACTTTTTCAATGATACTCTCTATCAATGGCTTTCCGAGAATCGGAAGCAAGGGTTTCGGGATATGATTGGTAATGGGTCTCAGCCTTTCGCCGAGACCTGCTGCAAGGATGAAGATGTTAAGGGATTTAGTCAACACTTTCCATATTCTCAAGAACCTTTTTGATTTTGAGTTTCAATTATGAATTGCATTAGGCATTGTGCTGGAGATGTTGCAATCTTCATTTTTATGCCCTGTTCTACCAAACAGTTAAAACTATCTCTGAAGTTCGAATGTTTTCGTCTTTTGTAATCAGAGATGCCTCCAGATATTTAGCAGTTGCAACAATAAGCCTGTCATGCATTTCCATATCAGTCTCAATTTTGTCGGCAATTTTGAGGATGTCTATATTTAGAGACGAAACTTTAAAGTTTTCATTTTCTTCTATCTTTTTGATGGTATCTTCAAAACTGATGGCAATCCTTCCCTTTTTAGCTATAAACATTATTTCAGCTAAAACCACAGCAGGAATAAATATTGTCCCTTCATCAACTGTGTTTTCAAAGGCATTTAAAGCAGTCTCGCTTAATCTGGGGTCTTCAGTAAAATACCACACAAGCGAGTGTGTATCAGTTACATAATTCATAGATGTGCCTTATTTATATTCATATGGGAACAATGATTTTTTTGCCTCAATAAATAAAGAGTTGTCAATCTGACTCCCTTTCCATATCCCTTTTAAAGAACCCCTTTTGCCTGTCTTTTTAGCTCCTGATATTAATTCATCTGTCAGTAGATGAATAATTTTGTAAAGCCCCGGCATTTTGTCATCAGGAACCTTCTCAATCTCTTTTAATATCTTCTCTTTGTATTCTAACAACATATCCTTCCACCTCACTTTTTGTTTCTATTATATCAAAGATTTATCGATGTCATAAAAATCACATTTACTTATAGAGCAGATAATGCTTTCTCACATTTTTTGCAAATGACGAGCATTCCTCGCTCCACCACTTCTCCATCTTATCGAGGCCTACTCCATTTTCAATGTCATTCCTAAGCCTGTTGCTTCCTGCAAGAATATCTATCGGCATTTTTTCTGTCTCATATTCATAGGGATGCTGTTTCCATTGGAATTTATTTGGATAAAGGTCATGTATCGCCTTGATTATTGCAACTCCAGTTTTAAACGATTTGAACTTTTCTCTGTTTGTGACATGTATTTGTGCGCCTCCGCAGAGTTTGCCAGCATGCTTTTGAAATGTCGGCTGAAAATACATAGGCCTGAAAATTACTCCTTTCAATTTAAATTCATTAAGCTGTTTTATCAATACATCAGGATTTATAAACGGCGCACCAAAAATCTCAAATGGCCTTGTAGTTCCCCTTCCTTCGCTGAGCATCGTTCCCTCAAGAAGACACATGCCGGGATATACAACAGCAGTATCCAATGTCGGCATATTTGGTGATGGCAAAACCCATGGCAATTTAGTATTGTCAAACCACATCTTTCGCTTCCATCCCTTCATGGAAATAACATGAAAATCTAAGGATGGATAAAATTCATTCCTCAAATAATTGCCTATCTCGCTGATTGTCATACCATGCCTTACAGGAAGCGGTCTTTGTCCAACAAAAGATGTATAATTCATATCAAGCACAGGGCCTTCGGTAATATGCCCTCCAATCGGGTTCGGCCTGTCAAAGATAACAACCGACTTATTATTCTCAAGACATGCTTGCATGCAGAGTTCCATTGTCCATATAAATGTGTAGTAGCGGGCACCAACATCCTGCATATCTATTGCCATAGCATCAATATGGCTCATCATTTCAGGAGATGGTTTTCTGACATGCCCATAAAGGCTGTAAACAGGAAGACCTGTTTTTTTATCTGTAAAGCCCTCCCACTCAATCATATTGTCCTGGGTTTCTCCCCTGATTCCATGCTGGGGGCCGAAAAAAGCTGTTAATCTAAATCTCTTTGATCTAAATGCAATCTCAGCAACGTGCTGCAGGTTTCTATTGACTGATGCAGGATGAACTAAAAGACCTATCCTGGCACCGTTTAGATGTTTTAGCCATGTTTTTTCAATTCTGTCAAGTCCTGTTTTAACCGGCATATTTCTCTTATACGCTGATATTCTGAAAGGTAGTTTATATTATACCTATTTTAGCCTTATTTTTATATCAAAATGTGTATAATCAATGTCATAATCCGTAAAGAAACATTTGCATAAGCAAAGCAGGTGTGGCTGAAAAGCCTTTAGACGCCGCACTTGCCAGAGCACCAAAACCTTTGGTGCTCGGTCGATCACTCAACAAGTTGAGTGCTCTGAAAATAACATTATCTTGTTTCCGTCATCACCATCGGTGGTTACTTGATGGATGATACATTTATAATCTTTCGTTTGCATATAAACAAACACTTTCTAAAGGCTTTAAAGCCATGCCTGCTTTGCTTGATTACAGATTATTGGTCAATGTCAGAGGTTTGACTTTTATTCATTAAATCTATTAAATTTAAAATTGCTATTTCGGGGCGTAGCGCAGCCTGGTAGCGCACACGGTTCGGGACCGTGGTGTCGGAGGTTCAAATCCTCTCGCCCCGACCACACGAAACTTGACGGATTTTGCAATGAAATAATCACTATGACCAAAGAACAAAAATTTTACAAGGCGTTACAGGATGTATTTATCGGCGCCAAGATTGAAGGCGAAGGCGGTTTTGTTAATTTGATGAGAATAAAATCAAATTACTACCGCAAAATTGAGGCTCTTCTCAAAAAAGACATTGAAGCGGCCCTAAAAAACCACCCCAAATTCAGGGATGAACTTTTTGACAAGCTATACTCTTTTTTCAGCCGTTATTTTACTGAAAGCGGCTCAATTTATTTTAACTCAACGCCATTTCACAACAATATCTACGAAAAGGTTTATACCGATGAAAAGGATGTCATCCTCTTTTGGAAAACGCAAATGCTCTACTATGTCAAAACCGACCGGATTTTCAGGAGTTTGCCGGTTGAGTTTGACGGCTTCAAATTCTATTTTGACGCTTCAAAAATAGAAAGCAAAAAAGCCAATGAAAAACGCTCTCTTGTTTTTGAATTAGACAAAGTCCGCGAGGACCCCGAAGGAAAGCCTTCGGCTTCCAACGGGGCAGGCGCCACAATTGTTTTTGCCGTTCAATATTCTGAAAAAGGCACAAAGACAAAGCAGGACGAGATATTAAAAGCCATAAAGAGAAATGGCATTGCGATTAGCGAAGAACAATTAGAGCGCGCTTTTAGGGTTTTTGAAAAGCAAAGCGAGGTTGATTTCTTTATTAACAAAAACGCCAAAGCATTTTTGCAAGAGCAGTTTAAACTCTGGAGTTATCAGTATTTCTGGGAAGGAGCAAAAGAGTGGGGCGCGGACAGGGTCAATCAACTGCAAATCTTAAAAGATATTGCCTTCAAGATTATTGACTTTATCTCCCAATTTGAAGATGAGTTGGTGAGGATTTGGAATAAGCCGAAGTTTGTCAAAAATTCAAATTATGTGATTACGCTGGACAGGATTACACCGGAGATTATTGGCAAGATTGTAAAGCATAAGAATTTTCAGGAGCAAGTGAAGGAGTGGGGGGAGTTGGGAATAATTGAAAATGCAAAAATCAAAAATCAAAATGACACATCAAAATTCAAAATTGATTTATTTGAGAATACTTTGCAAGGCAAAAAATTAAAAAAAGAATATAAGCATTTACCGATTGATACCAGGTATTTCAAGGATTTAGAGCTTGTGATTTTGGCTTTGTTTGATGATTTGGACAAGTCATTAGACGGCTGGTTGATAAAGAGCGAAAACTATCAGGCATTAAATACAATCCTGCCGAAATTCAAAGAAAAAGTGCAGACAATCTACATTGACCCGCCGTTTAATTTGGATTCCTCTGACCAGTTTTTATACCGCACAAATTACAAAAATGCTAACTGGGCAACATTGCTTGAAAACCGCTTAAGATTGGCGAAAGATCATCTGAATAAGAAGGGAAGCATTTTTGTCCGGTGCGATTACAATGGGAATTGGATTGTGAGACCGATAATGGATAGTTTATTCGGAAATGATAATTTTAGGAATGAAATAATAGTGAATAAATCAATTAGAATTAAAACCGAAGGTAATAAATTTCCAACATGGCATGATACTTTTTATTTTTATTCAAAGAGTGGCAATGACTCATTTTTCAAGCATATAACAGAAAAAAGAAAAGAAGAAGAATGGCGATCAATTGATACAGAAGGAGAATCTTGGGAAATCGTTTCTGAAAGTATGCTGAATTTATTTTCAAAGAGGAATCTCAAAACAGATAGAAACGGGAATTATATAACACGAGCAAGAATAGTCTTAGGTAAAGAAATAGTGCCAAGAGAAGGGCGTAGATTCCCTTCACAGAAAGTTATTTCAGAATTAGAAAGACAAGGCAGGATAAGATTGAGTGAAAATAATAATCCACAAATGTTAAAACCAAGTGAAATTTATTTAACAGATAACTGGTCAGATATTTATGGCTATGCAAGTGAATGGGATTTTTCAACTGAAAATTCTGAGTTAGGAGTGGCAAGATGCATTGAAGCTACATCTGACAAAACCGATCTTATCCTTGACTTCTTTCTCGGCTCAGGCACCACCACAGCAGTAGCCCACAAACTCGGCAGGAAATGGATTGGTGTAGAGATGGGAGAGCATTTTTACACAGTGGTTTTGCCGAGGATGAAGAAAGTTTTGGCTTATGACAAGTCAGGCATTTCAAAAGAAGTAAAAGAATATAAAGGCGGCGGGTTTTTCAAGTATTACGAACTTGAGCAATACGAGGAAGCGCTGGCGAATTGCAAGTACGAAGACGGGGATTTGTTTAATGTGCCGGGCATAAGCCCGTATCAGGAATATGTCTTTATGAAAGATGAAAAAATGCTCAAGGCGCTGGGGATTGATTACAAGAAAGACAAAGTCAGGGTGGATTTATCAAAACTCTACCCCGTTAGATATGATAAATCATCTAATGGGGTCTACCCGAATCCCTCGGCTCCGCTCGGGACAAGCATAGACATTGCCGAAACCTTGTCTAACTTAACTGGCAAATGGATTAAGAAACTCAAAACTCAAAACTCAAAAGTCAAAAGTGTAATTTTTGAAGATGGAAGCGAAATAGATGTTGAGAATTTGGATTATAAACTCATTAAGCCATTGATATGGTGGGAGTAAATTCTATGGACAACACAAAAATTGCCTTATTCAAAGGTAAAAAAATCAGGAGAATCGTTTACCAGAATGAGTGGTGGTTTTCAGTTGTAGATGTATGCGAAGTATTAACAGACAGCGTTGACGCAGGTGCGTATTGGAGGAAGGTAAAACAAAGGTTAAAAGAAGAAGGAAGCGAAGTCGTGACATTTTGTCACGGGTTGAAATTAGAAGCGCCCGACGGCAAAATGCGTGAGACCGATTGTGCCAATACTGAAGGCATTTTCCGTATTATTCAATCAATTCCGTCGCCAAAAGCCGAGCCGTTTAAACGTTGGCTGGCAAAAGTCGGTTATGAGCGAGTTCAGGAGATTGAAAACCCGGAGTTAGCAACCAAACGAACACGAATGCTTTATAAACTAAAAGGTTATTCCGATGACTGGATAGAAAAAAGAATGCGTGGGATTGCTATCCGCGAAGAATTGACCGATGAGTGGCAAAAACGAGAAGCAAAAGAACAAAGGGATTATGAAATTTTAACTGCGGAAATTTCAAAAGCTTCTTTTGGAATAACTCCCAGCCAATACAAGAAAATTAAAAATCTCAAAAGAGAAAATTTAAGAGACCACATGAACGATTTGGAACTAATTTTTACCATGTTGGGAGAACGCGCCACTACGGAAATCCACAGGACAGAAGATTCAAAAGGTGTATCAAAGTTAAAGCAGGATGCTAAAGCCGGTGGCAATATCGCCGGCGGCGCAAGAAGAAAGTTAGAAAAACGACTTGGACGTTCAATTGTTTCAAAAGAAAATTATTTGAAAACGCCAGAAAACCGAAAAAGATTAAAAGATTAAAAATGCCTAAACTTTACCTTCAAAACATCATAGACGACATTTCTTTTGATAGCCTGCCGGCAAAATGGCAGGGGTTTGATTTTGCGCGGTTTTCAAAGGGTAAAACGCTTTTTGATTTTCAAAAGCAGGGACTTCAAAACGCGCTAAAGGGTTTGTGGCTTTACTTCAAAGATAACACCCCGTCCTTTCGGGACACCCCTCTACAAGAGGGGAATTTTCTGAAACAACGTTTGTTCAGACATTATCAGGCAAACGATTTTACGGAAAATCTTGACTATGATTTAAAAAAGAGAGAAGGCAAAAAGACGGCAAAATATCTTTTAGAATACGACAAAGATTACCCCGCAATAGATTCAAAAATACCTTTTGCGCATTTTATTAACCGGATGAGTTTTTGGATGGCGACCGGTTCGGGCAAGACGCTGATTATTGTAAAACTGATTGAGTTTTTGGGGAAGCTGATTGCCGAAAAAGAATTGCCGGCGCGTGATATTCTTTTTCTGGCGCACCGCGACGACCTTTTGGACCAATTCAAAAATCATGTAGAGGAGTTTAACAGCTTTAATCCTGAAACAAGTTCGGGACAAGTTTTTAACACAAAGATAAATCTTAAAAATTTGAGAGATTACGAGAGCGTTAAGCGAGAAAACGCCCTGCCGTTTGCCAAAAACGAAATTACTGTTTTTTACTATCGTTCTGATTTGATTTCCGACGAACACAAGGAAAAAATCGTCAATTTTCAAAATTACGATAATGGCGGGCGGTGGTATATTCTTTTGGACGAAGCCCACAAAGGCGACAAAGAGGACAGCAAGCGGCAGATTTTATACTCTATCCTTTCAAGAAACGGATTTTTGTTTAACTTTTCCGCCACATTTACCGATCCGAGGGACTTTGCGACCTGCGCCTTTAACTTCAATCTTTCAAGGTTCGTAGAAGAGGGATACGGCAAGCATATTTATGTATCCTCTGCCGAGATTAGCGCGTTTCGCTGGCGAGGCGATGGTTCGACTACGCTCACCACAAGTTTTTTTCCAATTGAAAAGCAGAAAATTGTTTTGAAAACACTATTGCTATTAACTCACATCAACAAGTATTTTGAAAAAATCAGAAAAGTTAATGATTCGCTCTACCACCGCCCGCTACTTTTGACACTGGTTAATTCCGTAGATGTGGAAGAATCCGATTTGGAATTGTTTTTTAGGGAATTAGAAAAAGTAGCAAAAAATGAAATTAGAGCGGATTTGCTCAATAAAGCGAAACAAGAGCTTGTCCAAGAGTTTACCCCGTTAGATAGCAAGCATCTAACGGGGTTTAGCGACCATTCAATATTTGAGTTTGAGGAGTTGGACTGCGTGGTAAATACCGATTTAATTTCAAAGTTGGATTACAAGGATATTTTGAAATATGTTTTGAATGCCAAAACTCCGGGCAATATTGAGGTTTTGAAAATCCCAGGCAATAGAAATGAATTGATTTTTAGGTTAATGACCGCTGAAAAGCCGTTTGCCCTAATCAAGATCGGCGATATTTCCGGCTGGCTGAAAGATAAACTTGAAGGATATGAGATAAATGAAAGTTTTGAAAATGAAAGCTACTTCCGGCGAATCAATCGCGATGATTCCGACATAAATATTTTAATGGGATCCCGCTCTTTTTACGAGGGCTGGGATTCTAACCGACCAAACCTTCTTTTGTTCGTGAATATCGGGGTTGGAAGCGACGCCAAAAAATTTGTTCTTCAATCGGTAGGCAGGGGCGTGAGAATAGAGCCATTAAAAAATCAAAGAAGGCGGCTTTTGAATTTGCGTAATGCACAAACACCCCGTCAGGCTTTGCCTGCCACCCCTCTACAAGAGGGGAATATAGAGCAGTTATTTGAAAAAGTTAAAAATCTAATTTTGCCGATTGAGAGTTTATTTGTTTTTGGGACAAATGCGGAAAACCTGAAAGAAATAATCAAAACATTGAAAGAAGAAAAACAAGACAAGAGTTTAGGCGAAGTGTTTATATTAAATCCCGAAGCGCAAAAACATCCTCTTTTGGTGCCGGTTTATAAAACCGCAGAAAGAATTTTTGCCGAGGAAAAAGACCCGCAAAAATATCCTGTCAGCCGCGAGGATTTTGCTCTAACTTCGCAATTCTATGGATTTTTGGGCGATAAAATCGCTTTGGCTAAATATGATTGCGAGGTGAAGGTTTTGAAGAAAGCAAAGGAAAGTTTTGCCGAAAAAGAGCGATACTACGATTTTGGCGAGAGAAACTCACTTTTTGAACCGGAGTTAATTCTTGACCGAATTTTTGACTATCTCGGAGTAAAGAGCAAAGAGTTTGATAAGTTTAAGGAGTTGGAAAATGAAATCGTGCATTTCAAAAAGGTTAGGTTTACCCCGTTAGATAGTAAACATCTAACGGGGTTTAGCGATGGAGAAAAATACAAAGAAATCAAGCGAAAGATAGAGGAAGTCAGGCGGTATCCTGAAAGACAAAAAGAATTAGATAAGCAGTACGGGAAAATCCCCAGAAAAGAATTTGAAAGACAAATGACCTTGTTTGAGCAGGCGGGGAATTTTGAAATGAAGAGCCAAAAAATCAAAATCAAGTATTTGGCTAATCATTACTATCTTCCAGTGCTCGTTTCAGAAACAGAGAAAATTGATTATCTCAATCATATCATCAATGTTAATAGTGAAGTAAGATTTATTGAGCAACTGGAAAAATATCTTGCTCAACCGGAAAATATCTTTGCGCAATTTGACTGGTGGATGTTTTCAAAACTTGACCAAACATTAGACGAAGTAAAAATTCCCTATTATAATCCAAAAGAACCAAAGACAATGTCTTATTTTTATCCGGACTTCATTTTTTGGGCGCAGAAAGGCAAGCGATACTTGATTTTATTTGTTGACCCGAAGGGGACCGAACACACGGACGGATATAGAAAGATAGACGGATATTCAAGAATATTTGAAATTAAAAAGAACGGTGAAAAACAAAGTAGGGATTTTTCATACAACGGATTTACTGTAAATGTAAAGCTACTACTTAAACCTTCTCGTGGTGGGATTGCTTTAGTGCCGGAACCCCAAAGAAAATACTGGTTTGACAACTTTGTTGATTTTGCGGACAAAATCAGTTAATTTACAGATGGCGGCGCGCCAACTTCGTTGGCACAAAAAATTGCGGCGGCGAAAAAGCGAGGGCGGGGCGGGTTTCTGCCCGTCAGGGCAGAAATTCTTGCTCAAAATGGGTTCGCACTGCGTTTAATAACGGCGACCATTGTTGCTGCTGGATTTGGATAAAGGGAAAATGTTATCATTATTTTTCCAAAGAAGTTCACTCATCGAATTCAATATTAACGATATATTGTTTCGCAGCCCCCTTAGCTCAGTAGGATAGAGCACAGGTTTCCTAAACCTGGTGCCGCAGGTTCGATTCCTGCAGGGGGCACTTTAATTTTCAATGAGTTAGCAATCACATTATCTACCGAATTTTTCCAAGTGTTTATGCAAGCGGGCAATGCCAGTCGAATATCTGAGCGACCAAGGCAAAATAAAGACTACTATATGGAATATTTTTACGGCCTTATGCTTTTTTTGTGATATTTCCGGCTCAATTGCATCTATGAACTGGTTAATATGTCTATACCTCTCTGGTTCCCAAATCCCGATTTAGAAA
>DBNT01000093.1 GCA_002299835.1 Nitrospiraceae bacterium UBA665
ACTTTTGCAAGAGCCTCTATTGTTTTAAGCACTTTTAATCGTATTAAAAAGCGGGGGGCATTTTTTGCTTGATGTATTAAAACAGATACGATGGCAGGATATTGTTGATATTGCACTTGTCTCAATAATTATCTACAAAATAATCATTCTCATCAAAGGCACAAAGGCCGCCAGGATACTTGCAGGTCTTGGTATTCTTTTAATAGCTTTTTCCTTTGCAAGACACCTTCAGCTTTACACAATGGACTGGATTATTCAGAGTTTCTGGGCACAGGTAGTAGTAGCCCTGATAGTCCTCTTCCAGCCAGAAATAAGAAAGGCACTTGCGCAGATGGGAGAAGCTTCACTCCTTCAGGGACTTACCTCTGCTGAAGAATTGAGGTCGCTGGAAGAAATAGTTAGGGCGTCCGTTGCACTGGCAGACAGAAAAATCGGCTCACTGATAGTTATAGAGAGGGATGTAAGCCTCAAGGATTATGTAGAGATAGGCATTCCACTTGATGCAAGGGTTTCAAAAGAACTTCTTTTAAGTATATTCCATCCCACTTCTCCTATACATGACGGCGCAGTTATAGTACGCGGAAACAGGGTCGTGGCAGCAGGCTGCTTCCTTCCCTTAACGCTAGGGGCAGGAGTCAGCAAGGCCCTCGGCACGAGGCACAGGGCAGGCATAGGGATAACTGAAGAGACAGATGCAGTTACAATTATAGTCTCAGAGGAGACAGGCGCTATATCTGTTGCAATTGCCGGGGAGATCAAAACACACATTGATATGGGGACATTAAGGGATATGCTCACAGAATTATTTACAGAATCCAAATCCAAAAAGAGAAAAAAATGAGATGAAGAAAAAAAATGGAATACTTAGCAATATAGGCTTAAAAATATTATCAGTAGCTCTTGCCATATCTCTCTGGTTTTTTGTTACATATCAGGGGCAGTCTGAAATGGCTATTGATGCTCACCTTGAATTCAAGAATGTGCCGGAAGGGTTAGAAATTCTAAGACAAGACATTAAAAAAGTGAGTCTCAATATAAGAGGACACGAGAGACTCTTAAATGCATTAATGCCTACAGATGCAAGGGTTGTTATTGACATGTCTGATGCAAAAAAAGGTGAAGCAGTATACTATTTTGACAAAGACAATGTAATAATACCACGAACAATAAAAGTCCAGAGGATTGAACCTGTTAGTATAAGGGTAACAATGGATAAATCTATTTCAAAGACAGTGCCTGTAAGGGTTGCAGTTGTCGGCACCCCTGAAAAAGGCTACAGGGTAAAATCCATTGTTGTAAATCCATCGTCTGTAACAATAGAAGGTGCAAAAACAGAACTGGCGAGGATTGCCTTTTTAAGGACAGAACACATAGATATTACAGGCATTGATGCCGATGTCGTGCAGAATGCAAAACTCCACACCGGCGGTATGAACATCAGGACAAATATAGCGGAAGTAACAGTAACAATCCGCATAACCAATAGATAATCAGGAAGGGGTATCTTTGATGAAACTATTTGGCACGGATGGCATAAGGGGCAAGGTTAACAGACATCCTATGGTGCCGGAGAAGGTTTTAAGGGTGGGCATGGCAACCGCCCATGTCCTGACAAATAATATAGCAGGCAACCATGGAAGGCAGATGGTTCTTATAGGTAAGGATACAAGGCTTTCCGGTTATATGATAGAGAGCGCTCTTACATCCGGTCTTTGCTCAATGGGCATGAATGTTACCCTTGTCGGTCCGATACCTACGCCCGGTATCTCTTTTTTGACCCGCGCATTAAGGCTTGATGCAGGAATAGTCATATCAGCCTCCCACAATCCCTTTGAAGACAACGGTATAAAGATATTTTCGTATGACGGATTCAAGCTTTCAGACGATCTCGAAAAAGAAATAGAAAGACTTGTCGCTGATGAGGGGTTTCCTCCAAAAAGAATTGCCGGTGACAAAATCGGCAAAGCGCTCAGACTCGATGACGCCACAGGCAGGTACATTGAATATGTAAAGTCCACAATACCGAGAGGTATAGACCTCGAAGGCCTAAAAATCGTAGTAGACAGCGCAAACGGTGCAGCATACAAGGTAACGCCAAGACTACTTGAAGAACTCGGCGCAGAGGTCGTATCAATAAATGATAATCCTGATGGAATAAATATCAATAAAAACTGCGGCTCACTGCATCTTGAGCATCTCGCAAAAATAGCCAAAGAAACAGGCGCACATATTGGCATAGCCCATGACGGCGATGCAGACAGGACACTTTTTGTAGATGAAAAAGGCAACGTAGTGGACGGCGATTTGGTGCTTGGAATATGGGCTGTAGAACTGAACAGGGAAGGCAGGCTTAAGGGCAATGCGGTTGTTGCAACTGCCATGAGCAACCTCGGCCTCGAAAAATATCTGTCTGCCCGGGGCATAAAACTTATAAGGACAAAGGTCGGAGACAGGTATGTTGTTGAGGAACTCCGCAAAGGCGGTTACAACCTCGGTGGAGAACAGTCCGGACATATAATATTTTTTGATTATAACACTACCGGAGACGGCCCTATCACAGCATTGCAGGTGCTTTATTTGATGAGAAAGAAAAACAGGCTTCTCTCTGAATTAGCAGGAAGCATAGAGCTATATCCGCAGGTGCTTATTAATGTAGAAATTTCCGGCCAGAAATTTCTACAAAAAAATGACTTTAAAAATCACCCTGAAATAACGAAAACAATAGATGCGTTAACAAGAAAACTCGGAAACAGGGGACGAATATTAGTAAGACCTTCAGGCACAGAGCCTAAGATAAGGGTGATGGTCGAGGCTGATGACAGTGAAATGGCGAAAACTGTAGCAGAAGACATAGCAGAAGCGATAAGGAAAAAACTCGGGAGCTCATAGCTGATAGCTCATGGTTCATGGCTTTTAATTTTTGCTATGAGCTATCAGCTATGAGCCATGAGCTATTTCCTCTCATTCATATACGGAACATCAGCTTTTTATGCTTATAAATTCTTCCCTGCCGGCACAATTATCCTATCTCTATTGTTAATCACCCTGTGGCTGTTTTACAGCAATATTGCAAACAAAAGTCAGCAAAAAATTGCCCATGAAAATAAAATTATATCCGGTCTGCTCATTGTCATCATTACAATTTTTGGTTTCTTTTATGCAAATGCAAGATATGCTCCGGAAACTCCAATTGAAGAAATAGCAGGTGAAACACTGCTGATTAAAGGAATTCCTGCTTCTTTAGCAGTGCCTCGCCAAAGTTTAGGCACATTTTCACAGGTTATAAAAATAAAAGAGGCTTTTGATGAAAACATGTCTCCTTTAACACTAAAACAACTGCGGTTTATCACAGACAATGCCCTTCAAACAGACAGGTTATATTCCATCAAAATCCGTATGCATCGCAACTACTTAAACCCTGGCAGTTTTCAAGCCATGCCGTCAGGTCGTGCCGTAGAGATAACTGATCTCGGTGATGCAGATGTTTCATCCTTTCATAAAGCCCGTCAAAAAGCAAGGTCAAAACTTAACAATTATATAAAAAATAATTTTTCTGAAATATCAGCGCCTTTTATAATGTCAATAGTAACAGGCGAAAGACGCTTGCTTTCAAAAGAAACAAGAGATGCCTTCAGTGTCACCGGACTTGCCCATATACTGTCTATATCAGGCGCCCATTTTGGACTTCTATTTACAATGTTATTTATTTCATTTAAATTTATTATAAAAACCCTTCCATATGCCTTGCTCTCCCGACTAACCCTTTATCTTACACCTTCACAAATTACTGCTTTATTGTGCATGCCTTTTATGACAAGCTATCTGCTTATATCAGACATGAGCATGCCGTCTGTAAGGGCGTTTATAATGATAAGTCTCTTTTTAGTAGGCCTGTTAATAGGTAGAAAAGGGTTCTGGCTTAATACACTGTTATTTGCTGCAGTGGTAATTATTTTGATACATCCAGATGCAATTACAGAGATTTCATTTCAGCTTTCATTTTTAGCTGTATTATGCATAGGAATGGCTATAGGGCAAAAGTTTGGAGGTGGGAGCATGGAAGTCCCGGATTTTATTCAGGGATTTGCTCAAAAATCTGCCCAAAAATCTAAAAAATCAAAAGCTACATCTTTGCTTCTGCGCCTCCGCTTTTCCGCTTTATTGTTTTTCAGCACTTCCGCTATAATCTCCATTGCTGCCACCATAGGCACTGCACCGCTTATTGCTTATTATTTCAATTATTTTTCGGTTATATCTCCTATTACAAATGTAATAATCACCCCTTTTATAGGTTTTATAATTTTACCTATGGCGCTGATAGCATCCTTTATATTTTTAATATTCAGTGTCTTCCCTTTTCAGTCTTTAATTGATATGGCTGCATCATTTACTATTTCAGTAATTATGCATATAGCAGAATGGGAATTTGTTGATGTTAAAATCTCGTCTTTTCCGCTAATAGTGCTGATAGTGTTTTATTTGGGTTTTCTGATTTATATAATTACAAAGCTAAAAACTGATGCACAACCGACATTTAAATATCGTAAGTTTAGTTTTTCTGTAGCAGTATGTGTGGCGATTTTACCAGTTATAGTCTATTTGGTTATATCCCTTACAACTGTAAGAGGAATTCATATAACTTATCTTGATGTAGGACAGGGAAAATCTGCTGTAGTAGAACTGCCTGACAAAAAAGTGCTTGTAATTGATACAGGTAGAAGCGGCTTTCAGACCGCTAATTTTCTAAGATATCGTGGAATTGAACAAATAGACGCCCTTGTGCTTACGCACGGCTCCGTTGACCATATCGGCGGACTAAACAGGCTATTAAATGACTTTAATGTGCGTGAGGTATGGGATAATTCTCGTCTAATATACCCTGATGGACTGTTGGATGGAATTGTCCATAGAAGGCTCCAAAGAGGAGATACAACAGGAGGCAGAGGCTACAGAATAACCGTCCTACACCCCTATGACGGTTTTTATACAATGTTTTCCGGAAATGATGAAAACAATGACTCACTCGTCACAAAAATAGACGGCATCAGAAATTCATTTCTTTTTACAGGAGACATAGAGCAGGAGGCACAGGAAGACCTGTGGCATTTAGGCAGACACCTTAAAAGCAATGTCATAAAAGTGCCACATCACGGCAGCCGCACATCTGCATCAGAAATATTTTTCAGCGCTGTGTCTCCAGATATAGCAGTAATAAGTGTGGGCAGAAAAAACAGATACGGACACCCGCATGATGAGATGCTGCAATTACTTGAAGGCATAAGGGTCTTGCGCACAGATACAGATGGGGCAATAGGCATAAGGGAGATGAAAGACGGAAGTCTAATTGTAAGGACTTGGAATGAGTTCAGGATTACAGAAGCAAAAAGCCTTCGGGATGAATTAATGAATTTAAAGAAACTCTTTTATGTGTGGTAAAATAAAAAGTCATGATAGCTATTGTTGATTATGGAATGGGCAATATAAGGAGTGTTGAAAAAGGCTTTATAAAAGTTGGTGCAGATGTCATAGTGACCTCGGAGCCAAAGGTTATCTCTGATGCAAAAGGAATAGTGCTTCCGGGGGTAGGCGCTTTTAAAGACTGCATGAAAAACCTTGATGACCTCCGCCTTCTTGATACTATAATAAAGGAATTACAAAAAGGTAAACCATATCTTGGCATTTGCCTTGGCCTCCAAATACTCTTCACAGAATCTGAGGAGTTCGGCATTTGCAAGGGTCTAAATGTGTTCAATGGAAAGGTCGTAAAGTTCAAGTTCGATACACAAAACACGGGTCACGGGTCACGGGTCACGGGTCACGGTTTAAAGATTCCTCACATGGGCTGGAATACGGTAAAGTCTGTCAGAAAGCCGCCTGTGTTTGATTTGATTAAAGATAACTCTTATTTTTATTTTGTTCATTCATACTATGTTGTTCCTGATGACAAAGATATTATTGCCGGTGTAACAGAGTATGGCATTGAGTTTACATCAATGGTCTGGAAAGACAATGTAGTGGCAACACAGTTTCATCCTGAAAAGAGTCAGGAACTGGGATTAAGAATATTAAAAGGGTTTAAGAAGTTTGTTCATGACCATAACGGTAATCAAGCAAAGCAGGCATGGCTTCAAAGCCTTTAGAAAGTGTTTATTTATATGCAAACGAAAGATTATAAATGCATCATCCATCAAGTAACCACCGATGGTGATGACGGAAACAAGATAATGCTATTTCAAGTGCTGCGCCTAAAGGCTTCTCATCCACACCTGCTTTGCTTATGCAAATGTTTCTTTACAGATTATGGACATGTGCGATGAACAATGAGCTAATGAAAAATGTAATTCTCGGCACTGCAGGACATATAGATCACGGCAAAAGTTCCCTTGTAAAGGCCCTTACAGGCGTTGACCCTGACAGGCTGAAGGAAGAAAAAGAAAGGGGCATAACAATAGACCTCGGTTTTGCCAACCTTTTGTATTCTGACGGCCTCACAGTCGGCATAGTGGATGTGCCAGGCCACGAGAGATTGATAAAGAACATGCTGGCAGGCGCAGGCGGCATTGACGCCGTTCTAATGGTTATTGCAGCAGACGAGGGAATAATGCCCCAAAGCAGGGAACATCTGTCCATATGCGAACTGCTTAAAATAAAGGCAGGCATTGTAGCCGTAACAAAGGCAGACCTCATTGATAAAGACTGGCTCCACCTCGTAATAGACGATATAAAAGGATTTGTTAATGAAACATTCCTTAAAGATTCAGCAATAATACCTGTATCCGCAAAAACAGGTCTTAATATTGAGACCCTCAAGGAAAAGATAAGAGACATATCCGTTACCATTAAACCTAAATTAATAAACGGCTTATTCCGTCTTCCCATAGACAGGGTTTTTACGCTGAAAGGTTTTGGCACTGTCGTTACAGGCACAGCGGTCTCCGGGGCGATTTCCATAGACAGTCCTGTTGAAATTCTCCCTTCCGGCATAAAGACTAAGGTAAGAGGGCTTCAGAGCCACGGGAAAAGTGCTGAAAAGGCATTTGCAGGACAGAGAATAGGGATAAATCTGCAGGGAGTGGACAGGGATTCTCTTAAAAGAGGCGATGTGGTTGTATCTTCTGATAGATTTGTGCCTACAAAAGTTGCAGACGCAAAACTGCAAATGCTGAAAAATGCGCCTGCTCTTAAAAGCAGGAGCCTTGTGCATTTTTATTCAGGCACTTCAGAAACCATTGCCAGAATAATATTGTATGATACAGATGAAATAAAAGCAGAGGAGTCATGCTACTGCCAGTTCAGACTAAATGATGCGGTTACACTGCTTTCAGGCGATAGATACATAATCAGGAGGTTTTCACCACTTGAGACATTAGGAGGAGGCGAAATCCTTGACTCAAGTCCTGTTAAAAGAAAGAAAAAAGAGGGGGTAAAGGATTTATCTGTATTTGAAAAAGGAAGCTTTAAAGACAAGATAGAAACAAAGATTAAAATGCTGCAATTAAAGGGCTGTTTTATTCATGAAATAGAAGGCTGGATACAGGCGGAAATACCAGAAATAAAATTAGCAATAGAACAGCTTGCAAAAGACAAAAAGATTGTAAAGGCACGGCACAGCAATCAAGAGATGCTCTTTCATATGGATATTTTTAGTTCTTTTAAAGAGACCCTGCTTTTGCACCTAAACCGTTTTCACAGGGATAATCCTTTAAAATCCGGCATCCCTAAGGAAGAACTGAAGACAAAGATGGCCATTCATCACGGATACATGGCTTATCATTTTGATATTCTTATATCTCTGATAGAAGATGTGGTTACAGAAAAGGAGATATTAAAGCTCAGGGACTTTAAGGCATCACTCTCTGCAACTGATGAAGGCGTCAAAGGCAAAATACTGACAACGTTTCAAAGCGAAGGCTTCCAGATGCCTTTTAAATCCGAATTAGCCCAAAAATTATCATTTTCAGAAAAAGGGCTTAATGACATCCTGAAACTCATGACAAAAGAGGGAGCGATTGTAAGAATAAACGACTCTCTTTATATGACAGCACAGCAATACGATAAAATGATAAACCTCCTGAAAGGCTTTTTTTCACGCAAAAACGAAATGACAGTTGCCGAATTCAGAGACCTGCTCGGCACTACAAGAAAATATGCCCTTCCGCTTCTTGAATATCTTGATTCAAACAAAATAACACTCAGGGTTGGGGATATTAGAAAATTCATGTTAAAATAAAATATGCAGAAAAGACTGTATTGGATACCAGCAATACTTTTAGTAGGATTTCTCATAGGAGGGCTTACATTTTATTTCCTGAGCAAATCTATTGCACCCGAATACACGCTGTTTACCCCGAGAATCCCAAAGCAAATAGAGGAAACGAGCAGGGCATTTTCTGAAATAGCCAAATCTGTTTCTCCGGCAGTAGTCAACATATCCACTACAAAGGTTTTAAAAAGACGAGAGACTCCGTTTGATGAATTCTTTAACTTCCTTCAACCGCCCCCTGACAGAGAGACAAGGAGATGGAAAGAACGGAGTTTAGGCTCCGGAGTTATAGTTTCTCCAGATGGTTATATAGTTACGAATAACCATGTTGTAGAACAGGCCGATGAAATAAGGGTTACGCTCTATGATAAAAAAAGCTTCGGGGCAAGGGTAGTCGGCTCTGATCCAAAAACAGACATAGCCATAATAAAAATAGATGCAAAAGGACTTCCTGTAATCCCGTGGGGAGATTCTGACAGACTTCAGGTAGGTGAATTTGTTCTTGCCATAGGTAATCCATTCGGACTAAATCATACTATTACAATGGGGATAATAAGCGCTGTAGGCAGGGCTGATGTAGGCATTGCTGATTACGAAGATTTTATACAAACAGATGCTGCTATAAACCCTGGCAACTCCGGAGGTCCTTTGGTAAACATAAGAGGCGAACTCATAGGCATTAATACAGCCATATTTTCAAAAACAGGCGGCTATCAGGGAATCGGCTTTGCAGCGCCGAGCAATATGGTGCAACTTATAATAGAGCAGTTGCGCAAAGAAGGCAGGGTAACGCGTGGATGGATAGGTGTCACAATACAAGAACTTACGCCAGAGTTAGCTCATGAATTTGGCGCTGATGCTTCAGCCAATATTTTCGGTGGAGTACTTGTAAGCGATGTCGCAAAAGACGGGCCTGCGCACAGGGCAGGCATAAAAAGAGGCGATATAATACTTGAGTTTGGGGGCAAAAAAGCAAGAGATGCTGCTACTTTAAGAAACATGGTAGCCCAGAGCAAGATAGGCTCTCATGTAGAACTAAAACTAATAAGACAGAAAAAAAAGATGATCTTAAGAGTATCTATTGCAAAACTGCCTTCTGAAAAGACAGAGGTAATTCCGAGCAGCACAAATAACAGCATTGATACCACAGAAAGCGCCTTTTCAGGTCTTACTGCTATGGATATTAATCCTTCGGTAGCAAGACAGTTAGGGCTTGAGCCGGATGAAAAAGGAGTTGTAGTTGTCAAAATAGAGATAGGTTCTCCT
Organism: Nitrospiraceae bacterium UBA665; assembly: GCA_002299835.1. GTDB lineage: Bacteria > Nitrospirota > Thermodesulfovibrionia > Thermodesulfovibrionales > Dissulfurispiraceae > UBA665. The sequence goes on from DBNT01000093.1 coordinate 9,530, forward strand.
GCTGATGATGCAGGCATCAGAAAGGGCGATGTAATACAAGAAATAGATAGGTATAAAATTACAGATGTAAATGACTTCAACAAAGCAATTTCCGGCATAATGCCTCATAACTCAGCGCTGCTCTTTATTAACAGAGGCGGCAAAAAGTTTTATGCTGCGTTAAAGCCATAAAAGGAGTAGAAATGTTTATAAGGGCAATTATAATTGTTATTTTTCTTTTTGCAGGCTATATGTATGGCATTAAATATGAAGCTGTAAATACCGGATTAATTGCAGGCCTTTTATTCGGACTCATCGCTGTCTTTGTAGAGTCAAAATTTAAAAAAGTGCCTTTTGGCTCTGTGCTTGGCGGACTGTTAGGTTTAAGCACCGGACTTATCTTTGCAAATCTTCTTTTATTTCCACTTAGATATGTTATAGATGCTGAAGTCAGGGCGCTTTATTTCTTTGTTTTTAACGCTATTTTTGGATACGGAGGTTTTTTTGCTGGACTTTACAAAGGCAAAAATCTATCAATCCCTGCAATAATCCGTCTTTTTAAAGGACATGAAGCAGAGGAAGATTTAAAGATACTTGACACAAGTGTAATAATAGACGGTCGCATAGCTGGCATCATTGAAACAGGATTTATGGAAGGGATTTTTATTATACCTCAGTTTATACTGCAAGAACTCCAATACATAGCCGACTCTCCTGACCCTATGAGAAGAACAAAAGGCAGAAGGGGGCTTGACATACTGCACCGCATGCAGAAAATGCCCAACATCAAAGTAAAAATAGTAGAAGAGGACTTTCCTAAAATTAAAGAAGTAGATGCAAAACTCATTGCCCTTGCACGGCTGATAAGTGCCAAAATAATAACCAATGACTTAAATCTCAGTAAAATTGCAGAACTGCAAGAGGTAGCAGTGCTAAATATTAATGAGATTTCCAATGTGCTTAAGCCTGTAGTGCTGCCAGGTGAGAGCCTTAATCTCTTTATAGTTAAAGAAGGGAAAGAGCATAATCAAGGCATTACATATCTTGATGACGGCACAATGGTTGTTATAGAGGGCGGCCGCAGATTCATAGGCAAAACTATTGAAATAGTCGTAACGAGCGTATTGCAAACCACAGCCGGAAGGATGATATTTGCAAAACCAAAGGAAGAGGAGTAGAGACTATAATCTGTAATCATGGCAAGCGGGCATGGCTTCAATGTTTAGCTACGAATTTCGGATTTAGAATTTAGAATTTAGGACTTGATAGCTCAATGAACCCAAAAAACAAAAGGATTGTTGCCATAGTTCCTGCAGCAGGAATGGGGCATAGGTTTGGCTCTGAAAAAAACAAGCCCTTCCACCTCCTGCACAGCATACCCCTTTTTATCTGGCCTCTTAAAGCACTTGCAGCCATTGCAGAAATTAAAGAAATAATTCCTGTAGTGAAAGAGCAAGACCTAATGGCCGCTGCTAACCTTATAGAGGATTATCAAATCTCTAAAATTAAGCGCATTGTGCCAGGCGGAAAAGAAAGGCAAGACTCTGTGTATAATGCAATTAAGATATTAGATGAAAGCGCAACCGTTGTATTAATACATGATGGTGCAAGGCCATTGATTGATGAGGATTTAATCAGAAATGTATTGGACGGCCTGCAAGATTGCGATGGGGCCCTGGCAGCTGTTCCTGTGAAAGACACTATTAAAGAGGCAAGAAGACAGACGGTGTCCCCAAAAAATCAAAGATTTTTTGGGGTAGAGATGGGGCAGAGAAGCGAGATTATTGTGGAAAAAACACTAAACCGCAATCTGCTATGGGCAGTTCAAACACCGCAGGTATTTCATTTTAATAAAATAAAGGAAGCTTATGAAAAGGCAATGGCTGATAAACATTACGCCACAGACGATGCTGCACTGATTGAGAGATACGGCGGCACAGTTAAAATAGTCATGGGTTCATATAGAAACATAAAAATAACCACGCCTGAAGATGTAAAAATCGCAGAAGCGATTTTTACCATGAGCCATGACCCTAATCCGTAAACATGGATAGCAGGTATGTAATGAACCTCCCTGTAGCAAGCTGCAGGGTATCCTAAAATCTCCCCTCC
>DBNT01000046.1 GCA_002299835.1 Nitrospiraceae bacterium UBA665
GTTCCGCTGCCTAAAGTCTGTCATTCCAGCGACTGCTGGAATCCAGAAGTCGTTGATTTTAAAGGAACTGGATTCCCGATTAAGAACTTCGGGAATGACATTTTTAGACTTTTGCAAGAGCCTCTAATACTAATGCATTAATTAAATTGGCATAAACGCTTATTTTTGTCATTCCCGCGCAGGCGGGAATCCAGTCTTTTCAACATGTTTCTGGATTCCTGCTTCCGCAGGAATGACGGCAAATTGTAACATTATTAATTTCGTTTGTATTAGCATCTATGAGCTATGAGCCATGAGCCAATTAAGGAGGATATTTGGAATTTCTTAATTTTAAAAACGACTCGTATGAAACAAGTTTTGATAAGGTCTCATTGCTTGCAAAAATAGCGCCTTCGTTTATTTTTTACTCCAAACTTCTATCCATCGTCTTTAAGTCAAGCTCAAAGGCAAAGCGCTTAAAATATGATAATATAGAATGGTCTAAAAGCAGCCTTGATGTATTGCATGCATTAGAGCGCACCGGAATCAAAATTAAAATTGAAGGCATAGAAAATTTTAAAAATCTTAATGTTCCATGTGTATTCGTTGCAAATCACATGAGCACGCTTGAAACATTTGTTTTGCCGGCAATAATACAGCCTTTTAAAAATGTGACATTTGTGGTTAAAAAAAGCCTTATTGAATATCCTGTGTTTAAACATGTGATGCGATCAAGAGAGCCTATTACTGTCAGTCGAGACAATCCGAGGGATGATTTCAAAACAGTTATGGAAGGCGGCACAGAGAGATTAAAGGCAGGCAGGTCTATTATAATATTTCCGCAGGGAATAAGGACGACTACCCTTGACCCGAAGGAATTCAATACAATTGGAATAAAACTCGCTCATAGGGCAAATGTTCCTGTAGTTCCCATAGCGCTAAAAACAAATGCATGGGGCAATGGCAAATATCTGAGGGATTTTGGAAAAATTGACCCATCTAAAAAAGTTCATTTTGCCTTCGGAGGGCCCCTTTGGATTAAAGGCAGGGGCCCAGAAGAACATGAAAAAATTATAGAATTCATTACCAGCAAGTTAAAGGAATGGAATTCCCAAATCCAGCGATAATGCCAGCGATAAGGGAGGTGTTTCATCTTTCTTTGTCCTTTCCAAATTTTACATAAAGCGATGGGATTACAATCATATTAAGGACCGTTGAACTGATGATACCGCCTAATATAACAATAGCCAATGGCGACAGTATCTCATTGCCTGGCTTATCCGCTGATATAGCAAATGGGACAAGAGCTAATGCTGTTGTAAGAGCAGTCATAATGATAGGGCGCATCCGCTCTATTGAACCTTGATAAACAGCCATGCTCAACGATTTACCCTCTTCCCTTATGAGATGCAAATAACTGGAAATGAGCAAAATGCCATTTCTTGCTGCAATGCCAAACAGTGTAATAAACCCAACTAAGTGTGCTATGCTTATTATCCTGTCAGTGAGTAAAACAGCTATAATCCCTCCTATCAGTGCAAAAGGAAGATTCACCATTACAAAACTTGCTGTCTTAAGCGAGCCAAATTGCATATAAAGAATAAGAAGTATTGCAACTATTGAAAGCACGCTCAGGGCGCTAATCATACGAGACGCTTCTGCCTCAACTTGAAACTGCCCTCCATATTTTATGTAATAACCAGGCGGCAGTTTAAGATTGCCTTCAATGCGGCTTTTAATATCTTCGTATACACTTCTTAAATCCCTGTCTGCTATATTTGCTTGAACAACAATCCTTCTCTGCACATTTTCTCGACTAATACTGTTTGGTCCTTTTGCAGAAGAAATATCCGCAATAGATCCAAGTGGAACTTTTATTCCCAATGACGTGTCAATAAGTATTGAGCGGATGCTGTCTATGTTATATTTTCCACCACCCTCATGCCTTACAAGCACATCAAAACTCCTGTCTCCCTCAAGCATTCTTGAGACTGTCTTGCCTGGTATTGCAATCTCTACTGCCTCCGCAACCTGAGCTATAGACATGCCGTATCTTGAAAGCTCTAATCTTTTCGGAGAGATTTTCAACTGAGAAACATTAACCTGCTGCTCTACAGAAAGGTCTACTATGCCATTTACCTGACCCATCTCTCTATGAATATCTTCTGCTATTGCCCTCAGTCTGAAAAGTTCTGGTCCAAATACTTTTACAGCAATATCTGCGGGGACACCTGCAAGCATATGGTCAATCCTGTGGCTAATCGGTTGATCAAAGGCAATTACAGCGCCAGGTATTATGGTCATCTCGTCTCTCAACTCTCTGAGTACATCTTGAAGGCTCCTGCCCTTCATTTCAAGGCCCACCTCTATCTCCGATAGATTAGCAGGCTTGCCATGCTCATCAAGCTCTCCCCTTCCTGTCTTTCGTGATGTCTTTGTCACATTTGGATGTTTAAGAAGAATCTGTTCAGCGAGTGTCCCTATCTCTGTAGATTTTTCAAGGGAAGTGCCAGGCACAGCAGCAACCATCACAGTTAATGAGCCTTCATTGAAAGTCGGTAGAAACGACCTTCCAATAAAAAACAGGGTTGTAAGAGACAGAAAAAAAACCATCGATGAGACTGCAATAACAGTTGTTGGTCTCTTTATAGCAAAATCTAAAACTGGCTTATAAGCCTTCTTAAGCCATTTTATAATAAAACTTTCTCCGCCTTTCTCAAGAAATTTCCCTCTGCTTAAAAGATAGGCGCACATTGCAGGGGTAATAGTAAGAGCAACCATTAGAGATGCCCCAATAGAAACTATGTAGGATATTCCAAGAGGCCTAAGAAGTTGCCCCTCCATGCCGCTAAGGAAAAACAAAGGCACAAACACAACAATAATAATCAAGGTCGCATTTATTATAGGGCCCCTTATTTCTCTTGACGCGTCAAACATGACCTTAAAAGCAGAATGCCTTGTTGCCTCCGGTCTGTGATGATTTTCATTCAGCCTGCGGAAGGCATTTTCAACATAGACAATAGCATCGTCAACAATAACCCCTATTGCTATAGCCATACCGCCGAGCGTCATAGTGTTAATGGTAATGTCAAAGTATCTAATAACAAAGATAGCGAAGATTAAAGAAAGAGGCATTGCAGCTACTGTTATGACAGCGGCTCGGACATTTCCTAAAAACAGTAAAATAGTAACAATAACAAGTATGCCTCCTTCAATAATAACCCTTTGAATATTACTGATAGCCCTCTCAATAAAGTCTGCCTGCTTAAAAATGTCAGCGTCTATAACCATGCCTTCAGGAAGCGTTATCTCCTTTAGCGTCTCTTTTAGCCTTCTGGTGAGATCAAGAGTATTTGCATCAGGATGCCTCTGCACTGCAAGCACAACAGCCGGCTTTGCATCTACTGATGCATCGCCTATCCTGAATGCAGGGCTTATTTTGACAGTAGCCACATCCCTGATAAGCACTGGAACTCCTTTCTTTGTCGCTACAACAGCCATCTCTATATCTGAAATGGATCTTGCCCTGCCAATCCCTCTTATGAGATAATCCCGTCCCCCAGACTTTATAACCCCTGCTGAAAAGTTCTCATTTGTGCTTTTGACTGCATTGACGACTTCATTTAGCGATACATTGTGGGCAATGAGCTTGCGGGGGTCTATGTTAACCACATACTGCTTTGTCTCTCCTCCTATAACTACGACCTGAGAAACGCCAGGCACTGAAAGGAGCCGTTTCCTTACCGCAAAGTCAGCAGTCTCCTTAATCTCCATTAGAGAATGCCTTTCGCTTTTTAATCCCACATACATTATTTCACCCATAATTGATGTGATAGGCGTAAGAACAGGCACTATTGCATGGGGAAGAGTTGCAGAGACGAGTTGGAGCCTTTCGCTTACAACCTGACGGGCCCTGTAAATATCTGTTCCCCAGTCAAATTCTACATAAACTGTTGATGTGCCAGGGGCAGATGTTGAGCGGACGCGCCTTGCGCCTGCTACTCCACTAACAGCGCTCTCTATCGGATAAGTTATGAGTGTTTCAACCTCCTCAGGTGCCATACCGTGAGCATCTGTCATAATCGTGACAGTAGGCGCTGTGAGGTCTGGAAGGACATCAACCTTCATCTCTGTCGCAATATAGATGCCTACCAAAAACAAAAAGAGCGATACAGTTATGATAATTAGTCTGTTTTCAAGACATATTTTTGTTATTTTATCCAGCATATTCTCCTCCTCGTGTTAATGAGCATGCCCGTGGTCTCCATGACCGTGCCCGTGACCCTCTGGCATTCTCGCAGACACAGATGCATGCCTTACATAGTAGCCGCCTTTTGTGACTACTCGTTCGTTTTTATTTAATCCACTTATTAGTTGGACATAACCATTGCCTCTAATGCCTGTTTTAACTTCTCTCTGCTCAAAAGACTCTCCGTCTTTCTGTATGAAGACAAAATTCCTTCCTTCATCTTCAAATATGGCTTCCTCTGGAAGCGATAAGGCATTTTCCACAAACCCTGTTGTTATAGAGACATTGGCAAACATTCCTACCTTTAAAAGACCTCTTCTATTATTCACCTCAAAAATAACAGGGACTGTTCTTGTGTAAGGGTCAATTATAGGATTAATAACAACAAGCCTTGATGGGCTAAAGGTGTCTTTCAATCCTTCAATATTAAATGTTGCTTTATTAAGGTTTTGAAGCTTTCCAATTTTAGAGGCAGGCACATTTGCCTGTAACCATAAAGTAGAGATATTAATAATTTTAACAATAGGCTGGCCTGCTTCCACAGCCTTGCCATTTGAGATAAAAAGATCTGAAACAGTTCCACTCAAAGGCGATTTAATTGTAAGTTTGCCATCTGAAGGTGACATCTTCATATTTTCAAGTGCCATCTTTAAAGGCTCAAGGTTAGCCTTTGCGCTCTTAATCGCCAGTTCAGCCTCTTCGAGCCTCCTTTGAGGCACAGCCTTAGCCTCATAAAGCCTTTTAGCCCTTTCGTATTCCCTTTCAGCAAGGATAACCCTGTTTTTAGCCTCTGCATATGAAGCGATTAACTGTCCAATGCCCCCCTGCTGAATTACAGGCGGTTCAACAATAGCAATGACCTCGCCTTTTGTCACCCTTTTGCCTGCATAAGGAAGCATCTTTGAGAGTGATATAATCCCTGAAACCGGAGACGATAAAGTAACCTCAGTATTTGATGCAGGGACAAGCTCTCCTAATGCTATAAAAGAAGACGGGATGTTTCTCTTTTCAGGCAGGGCTACCATGAAATCTACAGCCCATTGCTGCTCTTTAAGAAGGGCAATATCAAAGATGCCCTTTTCAGTGTCTTTCTTTTGTTCATAAATATGTTTTTCATTTTCATCTATAACATCAATATCTTTAATGACAAACCTGTCTGAAAATGCCTTATCCTCAAAAGAAGCTGTCAGCGCATAATGCCCCTTCTGTTCAAATACAACCGATGCCCTATAAATACCGGGGCTTTCAGGGGTAGGGATACTCAAAGTAATTGGCTCGCCTAATTCTGGGGCAAATTTAAGAGACAATATGCCTTCAGATACAGGACTAAAATCCTTAAGGTTAGTTAAGTGAAGCAAAAAACCTGTATCACCGCCAACTAATGGCTTATCGTATTCAATAAATATCTCTAACTTTTCTGTCCATACAGTTTTTTTTATGGGTTCATGTTCTTCTTTTATTTCATCATGCTTATGAGCGCATCCACTGATAAGCATAGTGAGCATAAAAGCAAATATTACATATCTCATTTTGCACCTCCTTGATCAAAATTAGAAATCTTTTTATTAGTAGCTTTTTTTAATTCAAAAATTGTAGCCCAGTATTCATACGAAGTAGCGACATATTCCATTGACAAAGCCTTTTCAGACCTCACTGCATCAAGCAGTTGTAAAAGACTTATCTCTCCTTCTTCATATGCTATTCGGGCAATTTTTGTTAATTGCCGGTTTGTGTCTAACTGCTGCGAGATGCCTGAAATTATCTGTGAAAGAGAACCGATTTTTTCCTGAAGGATGGCAACCTCATATAGTGCATTTTTTTTCATGAACTCGAGGGCAGCTCTCGCCCGTTCAAGCTCTCCTTTAGCCCGTTCAATGCCTCCCTGATTTCTGTCAAAGACAGGCAAGGGGATTGTCACGCCAAAGACAAAGCCTTCAAATCCGCCTGTCCTCCTTCTGTATCCTGCTTCAATGTCAAAAGATGGAATAGATTCGGCTCTGGCAAATAGTAAAGATGCAGTTGCAGCCTCTACAAGCATGTCCTGTCCTTTAATGTCATATCTCTGTGAAATGGCAAATTCAGGGGCGATCTTCAAATCAGGCATCAAGGGTTTATAAACAATCTCTCCTTTCAGTTGTAAATCATTCACTTCAAGATTAAGGAGCATACCAAGTGTTCTTTTTTCAGCACGCAAATCTATTTTCAAAGTCTCAAGGCTTCTTTTAATATTCTTTTTCTCTGAAGAAATTTTCATAAGCTCAGACTCCGAAACATCTCCTGCCTTAACTCGTTCTTCAGTCTTACCTTTAACATTTTCAAACATTGAAATGAGATCTGTTAAAAGCCTTTCTTTTTCCTTGAGAAAAAGAATCTTGTAATAAGTTTGTCTGAGCTGAAGAATAACCCCTGAAATCTCATGCTCTAAAAAATACAGACGGGCTTCTCTGCTCTTTTTTGCAGCATCTATCCTTATGCTGCGTTTTCCGCTTATATCTATGCTCTGGCTAATCGAATATGACTCCTCTGTTTCCCTTTCGCCGTTTTTCAATGAAGAAGCTGCATATCTCAGCAATGGATTGGGAATTATCTTTGCGCTGATAATCTCAGCATCTGCCTTTTTAATCTCAGCCTTCTTTGTTTTTATCAAAAGATTGTTTTCAATGCATATCTTTTCTGCCTCCTCTATGCTCAGGAATTTTCCTGACTGGCTGGCTAATGCCGGGCTTACGATAACGAGCAGGAAGGCAACTGTTACAATAAAACGCATAATTAGACCTCCAAAAATAAATCTCCCCGAAACAAGCTGCGAGGTATCCCAAATTTTCCCCTCCCTTGACAGGAGGGGATTAAGGGGGGAGGGTGAAAACAGCATCTTAAATCACCCCACCCTAACCCTCCCCCTTGATGGGAGGGAATGCTATTTACCTCCCGTCAAGGGGGAGGGAAGCATAAGGACACCCCACAGCAGAGACTGTGGGATATTGAAATTTAATAAAATGCATATAAACGGCTATAAGCCGTTCAGACAAAAAAAGAGAGATTTGGGGTTATTTAGACTTTAGGAGGCGAGAGTCCTGAAAAAGAAGTGAAAAATTTTTGACGAAAAGTATTGTCTATGTTATATAGGAAAGATAGGCACGACAACGGCGCCTGCATAAAATGCGCAATTTTAGGCAAAGTAAACCATTTAAGCGGTGCTGTAGATTTAATGCTATACTTTGCAACTCGGTCTTTTCCATGAAGCTCACAGCATTGCTCCTCGGTGAAAGGCAGATGATGTTTTACTTCATGTCCTTCATTTTCAGTGAAAGTATTTGGCACATGAGGATGAGGATGAGCATGACTGTAAGAATAAGAAAAGACAATAGAGAATAAAAAACATACAAGAAAAACAAAAAGAATGCTATGCCTTGTTTTAAGATTCATATATATTGATAACATAATCGTGTGATATTATTCAACTGCTACAGTCCTCTTTATCTCTCACTTTTCTTTTTTCTGCAGCGCCCTCTCAACAGTCTTTATTGCGCAGAACTCACCGCACATGCTGCACACTTCACTCAAAGCAGGCGGGGCTTCTCCTCTCAATCTTCTTACTTTATCAGGATTAAAGCTAAGGGAAATCTGTCCTTCCCAGTCAAGATTTTTCCTGAATTGTGCCATTCTTTTATCTTTCTCTATTGCGCCTGAAATTCCCTTTGCAATATCTGCTGCATGAGCGGCTATTTTTGATGCGACAACGCCTTCAATAACATCGTCAATATCCGGCAGTCTTATATGTTCAGAAGGGGTAACATAACAAAGAAAATCAGCACCTGCAGCGCCGGCTATTGCGCCTCCTATAGCTGCTGCAATATGGTCATAGCCCATAGCAATATCCGTAACCAACGGACCAAGAACATAAAACGGCGCGCCCTTGCATATCTCCTTCTGAATTTTTATATTTAGCTCCACCTGATTCAACGGCACATGACCGGGCCCTTCTATAATTGTCTGCACACCTTCAGAAAGCGCCATATCCCTTAATTCTCCGAGAGTAACTAATTCCTCTATCTGGCTTCTGTCCGTTGCGTCTGCAAGACATCCTGGTCTGAACCCGTCTCCAAGGCTTAATGTCAAATCATACTTCTTTGCCATTTCAAGAAGTCTGTCATACTGTTCGTAAAGAGGATTCTCTTTGTTGTTGTAAATCATCCATTCAAGGAGGAATGCTCCTCCACGGCTCACAACATCAAGGATTCTCCTGTCCTGTCTTAATCTTTCTATTGCCTTTTGTGTAATGCCGCAGTGGACTGTTACAAAATCAACGCCGTCCTTTGCATGATCTTCAATTATCCCAAAAATGTCGTCTGCTGTCATCTTTGAAATATGTCCGTGTTTCTCAACTGTTCTCACTACAGCTTCATATATGGGAACAGTTCCAACAGAAATAGATGATTTTTTGATGAGGGTATTTCTTAAGCCTTTGATGTCACCGCCTGTTGATAAATCCATCACAGCATCTGCGCCGTATTTTACAAGGACCTCAAGCTTTTTTATCTCTTCATCGTAAGAGACCCTGTCCTTTGATGTGCCTATGTTTGCATTTATCTTTGTTTTAAGCCCTCTGCCGATGCCGAGAGGAGTGATGTCATGCAGATTGTTTCTTGTGATAACGATAACCCCCTCGGCAATATCAGATGCAAGTTTTTCAGGAGATATGCCTTCTGCTGAAGCAACCGCCTTCATCTCATCCGTAATAATGCCCTTTTTTGCTAATTCTATCCGTGTCATAATTTTTCTCCTTAAAATAGAGTAGAAGAGCAACAGAGCAGTAGTAAAAAATTACTGCTACTCTACCATAATCCGTAAAGAAACATTTACACAAGCAAAGCAGGTGTGGCTGAA
>DBNT01000150.1 GCA_002299835.1 Nitrospiraceae bacterium UBA665
GTCGCAATCCCTTTTTAATCAGGTCTTCTTTCCAATCGGCTATTAATTCCAAATATATTACGGATCGTGTGTATGTCGCAATCCCTTTTTAATCAGGTCTTCTTTCCAATATATTTCGCAATGGGTGTCAGATACAAGAGCGATATGTCGCAATCCCTTTTTAATCAGGTCTTCTTTCCAATGACTTACGAAGGTGAACCTTTTACTTTACAATTTTGTCGCAATCCCTTTTTAATCAGGTCTTCTTTCCAATTCCGCCTGAAAATCGAGGAGTTGGAAAAGCAACTTGCAGGTCGCAATCCCTTTTTAATCAGGTCTTCTTTCCAATAAAGCTTACAGAGACAACCTCAGTAAAATAATAGCTAGTCGCAATCCCTTTTTAATCAGGTCTTCTTTCCAATAGGATACGAAGCAACACAACCCTGCTTCATGGAAGCTTGTGTCGCAATCCCTTTTTAATCAGGTCTTCTTTCCAATTATTCAAGAGGTGTAAATTGGATAAATTAAGTCTTATGTCGCAATCCCTTTTTAATCAGGTCTTCTTTCCAATTGTCTACGACGGTAAAACATACCGCCAAGCATTAAGGTCGCAATCCCTTTTTAATCAGGTCTTCTTTCCAATTAGACAAAGTGAGAATTAATGACCTTATAAAATGGATGGTCGCAATCCCTTTTTAATCAGGTCTTCTTTCCAATAGGTAACATGGTTAGGTATCTTAAAACTTATTGTAGTCGCAATCCCTTTTTAATCAGGTCTTCTTTCCAATCGGACTCCGTAGTGGTAACAGGGAAAGGGGCAGAGTAGTCGCAATCCCTTTTTAATCAGGTCTTCTTTCCAATGATAAATGTAAGGGCATAACGGAGTATGAAACAGAAAAGTCGCAATCCCTTTTTAATCAGGTCTTCTTTCCAATGGCGCCTGGGCTTATATGTGCAGTAACCACTTCAGAAGTGTCGCAATCCCTTTTTAATCAGGTCTTCTTTCCAATCTAGGTGGCCAGGTAATAGTAAAAAAAGGTACCGACGTCGCAATCCCTTTTTAATCAGGTCTTCTTTCCAATGCTGCAGGGTTTACCACTACGGACTCCGTAGTGGTAACAGGGGTCGCAATCCCTTTTTAATCAGGTCTTCTTTCCAATCCAGCACTCATCAGGGTGCTGGCAAACTGCCGCTAGTCGCAATCCCTTTTTAATCAGGTCTTCTTTCCAATGTAAATATAAAATAATAATAAACATTAACAAAGGTAAAGTCGCAATCCCTTTTTAATCAGGTCTTCTTTCCAATAAAAGGCGCTTGTAGAAACGACACTAAAGGGGCTGTCGCAATCCCTTTTTAATCAGGTCTTCTTTCCAATTTTTAGACACACTAAAGACTAACCCTGCCTGAACGTCGCAATCCCTTTTTAATCAGGTCTTCTTTCCAATGAAAATTTAAATTATAAGAGGTGTTTCATGAAAAAGTCGCAATCCCTTTTTAATCAGGTCTTCTTTCCAATGCACCCCCGCAATTTTTGCTATAAAAACAATGGCTTACAGATACCCTTGTGCAAATTTTCGTAACCATCACCATCAACCTAAATTCACCTCCTTGCCCTCACTACGTTCGGGATTTAACATTTAATATTCAAAATAAACAATTCAAAACTTTTTGAATCTTGAATTTGAAATTTTGAATTGAAGGGGTAGAAATTTTTATACAAAAATTTCTACCCCTTCCGGCACCCTGTCGCCACAACCCATTGCCGTTACTAATGCATTAGACGGCAGCGGATATATCCTCACATCATCTTCCTTAGAGTTTATTATATCAGAAAGTTTTTCTTTTAAATTCATTAATTCATCCCATGTCAGCACACAATGAAAAACTGAATACTGTAAATGTAAGCCTTTGCCTTTCATTAATTTCAATACCCTGCCAAGCCTTTTATGGTCTGCTATGTCATAACATACGAGATAATTAGCCTTCATTTCGCAGTTCCCTCATCAGTTCAAATAACTCATCTATAATATTTTCTATCATATTGCCAAGCGCTTCTTTGCGATTTTCAAATCTGTGTATGATGCCCCGCACTGCACTGTTGGAAACTCCGAGTCTATTATGCCGTCTTTCAAAATAAGACTCTGAATTAGCCTTCTTAAAAAATTGCAGACTCTGCATATCGCTTTCTGCGCCCATTATGTAGCACAGGTCAAGAGCCATTCCAAAATTATGCCTGCGGTGTATAATGCCGGTGTGCGGGTCAATATCTGCTTTTAATAGACGCTCTATTATTAGCCCTCTTAAAAGATTGTTTACAATTTCTGAAATAATCATCCACCTGTCCTCATCTGCAGGCTTTAAACTCTTAAGAATCAATTGATAATTGCCCTCTCCGATTTCCCTGTTTAGTTTCAACTCTCTATTTTTTAATAATCTCTTAAGCGCTTTTAATTGTATGCTCATGCGTTTTGTGTTTGCCCAATGCTCATAGCGGCTTATATTTTTATTAGAGTAAAGAAATATCTTTTGTTCATCATAATGTCTGGCAAGCCTGTGATTGTAGGGAATCGCTACAGCAGACTCTTCGGAGTTTCTGGTCATAAATATTACAGGCACATTATGTTCGGCAAATAAAGTAATAATATCAGCATCCAGCCTCACACTGCCTATGATAATAACCCTGCCAATTAGCCTTACAGGAATGCGCCTGTCTGCGATCTCGGTGCTTTTTATCAAAACAGATGGACCGTCACGCATCACAGTTAATTTGCTGCTGCCTTCATTCAGATAGAGTGTCCTGTCCATCCATAATCCTCCGTGCAAGATTTCTAACTTCCTCCCTCCATAATGACCTCATTTCATTAGCCCATTGTTCATATAAAGGGTAGAAGTCTTTCCGTCTCTGCTTCTTAAGATAGCAGCCCGGCCTTTCATCATCTGTGGCAAAATCCCGTGCGGTAAATTCCCTGTCTCTGAAAAGCTCATATACAAATCTGTCAACCGCAGGTCTGTAATTCTCCACAAGGTCGCAGGCAAGGGATTCCCTGCCATAGTCAAACTGATGATAAAAGCCGATGGTTGGATCAAGCCCGATTGTTTCTATCTCCCGAACCATTTCAAAATGCACAAGTGTATAGCACAATGAAAGCATGGCATTCACAGGGTCTTCAGGAGGCCTTCTGTTTCTGCCTTTGAAATCAAGGGATGCTGCAAAGAGTTTTGTAAATGCTGCAAAATAAGCAGCAGATGCTCCACCCTCCATGCCCCTGATAGTTTCAACAGGCATATCAGGGTTTTTCATTGTATTTAATACTCCCTGAAGGGTTTTGATGCCGCCTGTCAGAGCAAGCCGCAGGTCATGCCGTGTTTGAGCAGCATATTCAAGCAGTTGTAATTGTGCTGTTATTTTTCTAATAACAAGCTCCTTTGAAAATTCAGCAGAAAATTCTGAAAGTGATTTTTCATATTGTTTCACCCTTAGTATGCCGTTGTTGTGCAGCCTCCCATGAAGCATTCCGCTAAATCTCAAACGCTTGCCCGAAAGAAAAACTACGCTTATATTTTCATCAGCAAGTTTTCTCAAAACCTGTGTTTCTATCGATAAGCTTCCGACGATAACTACCCTTTTTAAAGGATTAATTGGAACAATGCCTTCTCTTTGGCCGTTAGAGTAAAAGGCAATAGCATTGCCGTCAAGCCTTATGTGCAGGTCTTTTCTATCAATATATAACGTCCCCATCACATCATCCTATGTAAAAATAACTCGGGTCTTTTGGCTGTACGGCAATGCCAATTGCATGAGTCCTGCTTCTGCCATCCATGCGGAATATGTGAACCCTGTCTTCAATCTCAAGAATCAGCATCCTGAGCCTGCTCATCACAAACTTCAGATCTCCATCTGTCAGAAAGCATTCATACACAGACTTCTGACCGCCTGTGCTATAGCCCTTAAGGAAATACCGCACGGAATTAAGCCGCTTGTCTTCCCTGATGTCATAGGCTACAACATAAAGCGTTCTGTCCATAGCATCCTCACTCCGTTCGGATAATTCAAAATTCAATATTCAAGAACTATACTTCGTTCGGATGATTCAAGATTCAAGATTCGGGATTACATCCTTACTTACAGAATAATAAGGATTGGACAGCAAATTCACCAAAAGAAATATTTCAGAAATATTTCTTTTTTCCCAGAGTTGTCAAAGAGCAGATATGAACAACTATAGCCTGAATATCTTAAGATTAATGACTTTTGAGATATTGTCAAAATCTGAGTCGCTGTGCAGTAGATATAAATTATTCTCAATCACAGTTTGAGCAATAAGGCAATCTATAGTGCTGTTTATAGTAATGCCTTTTTTTCTGCATTGAAAGTATATCTTCGCAGCAGACGCATATGATTCTTTTTTATCTTTCAACTCATAAAACCTTTGGGTATCCAAATAGCGTTTAACTTTTATAAAATCTTTTTCTGTTGCGACACCCTGCAAAACTTCCTGATAAATGAAGGAATTTATGCCAAAAGGAATATTATTATCTATAATGTATTGTAATGTTAGTGCTGCATCATCATCATTGCCGCGCAGATAATTAATCATTGTTGAGGTATCAACGAGTATCAAATTAGTTTCCCATTCTTAATTTTTTGTAATCATAGTCTGCTCTAAACTCTATCTTGCCTCGCAAGTCCCTTAAGTCTAATCTCTGGCGTGAAGCTATTAATTCTTTTAATGCTTCGTTAATAAGTTCCTTTTTTGTTTTTGCTTTAGAATATTTAAATGCTGTTTTTACTATTTCATCATCTAAAACGACATTTGTTCTCATTTCTGAATACACCTCCTTATACACATAGCATAGCATATTTATTTAATAAGGGCTGTGGTCAAATATCACCACATCGCTTGTTACAGGGCTTCTGTATATAAGTTTCCTCGCCTTGCCATGCAGGGCATGGGCGATTTTCAAATATAGCCAGACAGGCGCAGCGCCAGTAAGAATAACCTTATTGCCTTCGCCAGCAAGGTCTTTTGCTTGCTGAATATATGAGTCAAGAAGCGATAGTTTTGCCGTTTCTGTGTCTTTATAAAGTGCAGATACATCAAGTTCTATTATTTCAGCCATTGCCGTAGATTCTCTTTAAGTGTTGCTATATTTCTGCCATCTATCAATTCAACTTTTAGAATCTTAGCTCTTTCTCTAACAGCAAAGTCATTGACTTGCCTTGCAGAGGCAAGCATTCGCCTGCCAAAAAGTCCGAGCGCCCTGTCGCTTAATGAAACCAACTCATAGATATACTCCTTACCCACTCCTTCATCTTCGTCTTTCACTTTTCTGTCAGGATTTGCAGTTTTGCAGGATATATAAAATAGTCTATTTCCTTTGGAAAGCATTACATCAAATTCATTCTTTGGAGGATGCTGCCCCTTAGTTATCCATTTGCCTGTAACATTAAGTTTAATTTCATCAGGATTTAAAGCCTTTGCCGTCATATATACATATTCCTCAAACCAAAAGCCCTTAAGATACATAAGACTGCTATGATTACTGATTGTTATTTTATTTTTATCATTCTGCCTAACACCATCAAGCAAACCGACAAGTTCTAATAACCTCTTATCATTAGGCAATTTAGTTGAAATCGGCAAAGCCGATTTCTCATTATATTCGTGCAGCGCTGAGTTTATAGTAGGGATTACATGCTGTTTAGATATCACAGTGTTTGCAAGATAGTCTGTAAGCCCTTTTCTTCCAAAAATATAGCAGTCGTCTTTAACATAGGTATTAATCTGAAAACCATATACTGCAAGATAATCAGCTATTGAGATAGAGACTTCTATGGGAAATTCTTTTTGCTCAGGTGATATTTGCAGTATTTTATTGTTTTTTGTGTCAACGTAGAATATTTCCTTGCTGCTTGTATAAAATGCCTGAAAAGTCCCGAGTGTGCCAACCTTTGTGCCGCCTGTGATGTTAAGGCTTACATCGCAGCCTTTACATTTACTTATCAAAGACTCGCTAACGCTTATGACATTATTGATGTCGTATGCTTCTATTGTTTCTGTCTTAACACTATAATTTCTCTTTTTCAGAACATCTTCCAGAAACCCTGCCTTTTCATCCATCTCTTTGGTATTTAATAAAACAACCGTATCAGGCTTAAACTGTAATACAGTGGTCAGATTTGGTATCGGCTGCTCTGACACAAGACAAACATGAATATGACTCATAGCTTTCACCTCTCTTTATTCACTATGCTACTTAAAAAATCCTGTGCCTGAAAACATTGGCTAATGCTTCTTCTTAAGTGTCCATATTTTAAAGCTGTTTATTTTTGCGCATGCACCGATAAGTGCATCAGCCATGGCAACATTGTGAGATTTAAGGTTTTGGCTCATGCCACTACCTCAATCGCCGCCCAAGCAAAAATTCATTAATCTTTTTCATTGATTTAATGATTGCAGATAAGTCAGCACTGCTGATTCGAACCTTAAATACATTTTTCAAGTTCCAGCAAAACAGCTTCTATCAGTTCCAGTTCAATACCTACTTCTTTACGCAAATCATCTGCTGTCATATCAGCACCTTGCCCTTTGTCTCTATATGCTTCGTAAAAGGCGTAGGAGGACTTAATGAAACAATATCCAGTAAGGTTCCCAGCTCATCTTCAAGCCTTGCAGCAAGCTCATAAAGCTTCCAGCCGGGCACACCATCGCAAGCAATATCAATATCTCTTGCATCTTCCGGTTTTTCAGCAGCGCTTCCGAAAAGGATTAGACGCGTTGCGCCATATGCCTTTGCAAGGGCAATAATCCTGTCTATTTGAGCATTCTGAACTGCCATTTTTTCTCCTTTCCCGAATAAATATTATTTTAGCATTTTAGCAAAGCACCTTCATTGCCTTCAGATTACCTCAATCGCCGCCCAGCCGATAAATAACATAATCTTATATAGTCAATTTTACAAATCCCATTGGGAACTTCCCATTAATAAGGTGCTTTGACTTGCCGTATCTTTTTTCTGTTCTCAAGTCTTCTGAAATTGTCATTGATATAAGCCCGCTTCCCCATCCGAGTCGAAAAAGATATCCACCTTCTGCGTTATCAAGGATTTGTTGATACGCCTTATTTATTTCTTCTCCTCCAATAGCATTTTTAAGAAATTTATCCCTTTCTTCTTTTAAGGCATCCTTGTAAAAATTATCGCAGGCTTTCAAAAGGGTTTCTATCGTAAGGTCTTTATGCATCCTGTTTATTCCACTATCTTGATGAGACAGCGCCTTTTTATCAATGCTTATCTCCAATTCAAATGTAGCCGATTTTCCTGCAAGCCTGCTGTAAGTTACTTCAGACAATATCTGGATAGATGTTGAGTTAATGCGATTATCCTTTTTATTATGATTTATGACTTCCGTAAAAAATGTAGAACTTTCAGGCAGGAAAATGTCTTTGACTTTAATAGCTCTGAACGGGTCTTTATCTATAGCAAATCTCAGTCCATCGCCCTTTCCCTTAACATCATTTGCCTTTAATAACTCACCTTCAACTAAGTCTGCCCGTCTCTTTTCACTTAATGACTGGGCGCCCTTTTTCAAAAAGTTAAGATATGCTGTTCTTATAGCACCTTTTATTGATGAGCCTGGTAAAAATGGTCTGTTGCCTGTCCTGATAAATGGCGACATTGGCAACTGATTTTCAGGGGCATCAAACCTTTCCTCATATCTTCTTTTAACTGTATCACTCACATCAGCAGACCATTCTGTATATTTATCAAGATCAATATTTTCTCTAACAAACCGTCTTAATGCGGTTAAGATAGTTTTTTGGGCATAATCTCTACCTGTCAGTCTTTGAAGCTCCTCTGCCTCTTCTCCTGATAAAGTAGAAAGCCAACCCTCAAGATTCACCCTGTAAAATTTGTCTTTAATTACATATTCAAGAGGCTCTAATTTTGTGCCGTCTCCTATATGCACAGGGGTTAATATCTCCGCCTTTATCTTAGAAGTTTCCTGTCTTGGATATTTCATACAACCCTCACTTTTAAAGGCATGGCAATACCATAATGAACCACACCCAGTTGTTTATGAACATTAGAAACTAAACTGCCATAAAAAGGTTTATAACTGTCAGAAAAAAATACAGAACCGGGATTTATCATCAGCAAAGGCATCTTAAAGGGGCCGCCATCAATACCAGAAGCCCAGTGGCCACCAATCTTACCGAATTTTGTTGCCATGTCATAAAAACCATCCTTGAAATCACCTTCTTTTGGGTGATAATGAGAAAGGGTCAGAAAGGCATTTGGATGCTCTGCTTCTGGCAGACCCCATTCATCCAAAAGGTCATATTTAAAAGCACCTCTGCCAACAGATTTATCGGCACCATAACCGCTTTTTGAAATGAAATCAAAAATTTCACATAAAAGTTCTCTTTCAAAGTATGTATCTTCAATATATACATTAAATTCAGTTTCCTCATCAAAAAAAGTATCATGTTTTGCAAACAGTTTTCCTTCTATCACTCTGTCTGTCAAACGATTCTTTGCATTATGCCAGACCTCATCTGTTTTCGATATTTTTGGATTTTCAAGCAGGATTTCACCCATTAAGTTTTTTATATTGATGTTATAGTACGACAGATCATCTTTAAGTATTTCCATCGCTGAAATTTGAATATGCGAAACTTTTTTAAGGGATTTCATTTCTCTGGCAAATTTAAGGCTTGTGCATTTCCCCTCGCTATATTTCTGTCGTAACATTTCTTCTTCCTCAATAGAAAGAGGTCTTAAAACAGGCATTGGAAGATAATCTTTTGGAAAGCCTGAGGAGAGGATAAGGGGTGCAGTGTCATTATCAAATGCCTTTAAAAACTTAAGCAATTCAGCTTCACCCTTCAGATACCTCAAAGCCCAGCAAATATGCCCAAACAGTGTATCTGAGTGTAAAGGCGTCTGAAATGGTGAAAGTGGCTTAATGATTAGTCTGTATCTTGCCATCGGCATCACCTTTTCTTTTGTTGTGTGATTTCTTCATAACGGTCTTTTATCTGTTCTTCTTTGCCTTCAACAAGAACTTTGTCTGGAATAAATTTTACTTTATCTGGTTTTTCTGTATCTTTGACATGGATTCCAAATTTTATCTGGCCATAACCTCTGCTACCAGAGCTACCGAGAGCATCCTGCTGCAATAGCCAGAGACCGTGAAGAAGCCATTGGAAATTATCAATATCAGTCTGTCCATTGTCGTTTATATCAAAAACACGGTAGTCAATATAGAACGAAAACTCAGTGCCAGCAGGGACACGCTCATATTGTCTCAAACTACCATCCTTTGCCTTTCCCTTTAATCGGTCAATGGCTGTTTCTGTTTTTTCTTCAACATATAACAAACCCTTCTTTAGCTGGAGTTCCCTCAATTTTTCTTTTGAATCATTTGTAACATAGCCGTCTCTGAATATTGCTCTTCCGGGCCCAAATCTGACTTCGTCATCTGTTACCCCAAATATCCTGCATATTGGACACTTATCGTCTTTATTGCAATCCTTAAATTGATGGGCATTGCCATCTTTACCCAACTTTCCATCTATCTCCCATTCAAGAAGTGAACGCATTTTGCCTTTTAGAGACGATCCTGGAATATAGGGAAATTTATCCAGAGGATTTCTTATTATTGGATTATCCATTCCCCCAATCTCAATCGTATCCTTTGATCCGCCAATTCTTAGTCCGCTAACGCATTGGATTATACCGCTGATAGTTTTATATTGAATAAATTTCATGGCTTCTACCTCCCTTTAAAAAAGCCCATGACTGCCTCAAAGAAAAGGGCAAAGTCATTGAAGGCTTTTTCAGATTCTTTTTGATCATTACTTTTGAAAGTCAAATCAACACATTGCTCTATCATGCTCTTTAAATATTCAAATCCTGTTTTCCTCTTTTTTTCTGCTCTTGCGTAAGCGTATGCTGCCTTAGATTTTAATAAACCAATCATGGCTTCATTGACAGCAAAACCACCAGCATCAATCCGAGATTGCAATGCCTTTACCTCATTAAAGAAATTTCTGAGTTGTGTTGCAGTAACCCCATTTTTATTATCGTAAAGCAAGTCTGCCCAGTTTTCTGCATCTGATGTAAGGAGTTCTCTCCTTAACTGTCCATTGGCTCTAAAGACAATATTTGGTGGTGCATTTCTCTGTTCTGATTGCCGTCTATCTCCACTATATCCATGTTGTGATTTCTGTGGATTTCCACTACCTTTATAACCTGCTTTGTTCAAGGCTTCTTTCATACTCATTTTACACCTCCTCTATTTTTGTAAAGAGTCCAGAAAATAGGAATCTTTAGATTGTTCATTAGTGCCTTATCAAAACCCTCACCGACCTCATATAATGGCTGCAATCTGTCTATGAACTCCTGATTGATGATATTTCCATGTTTATCCTTTCTTTCAATGTTCCTTCTTATATCTCTTGACATGGCGGAATGGAACTTTAAGCCTTCAACAAGATTTTTCTCAGCAAAACCTTTATACATTTCGTGATATTTAAGCATCCTGTAAAGGAAAGAGGTATTGACTTTTTCATCCTCATCATTAAAGGCATTGTTTAAATTATCCATAAATTCATTCAGCCTATTAAATTCGTTCCACTTTACAGTTGTGCTAAATACCGTAAGTCTATTCTTTTCGCTATTTTCCTTTGACTCCTCGAGGTTCTCCTCTGCTCCTTCAGTCGCCAATCCAACAGGGCTATTAGGACGCATCAGATTTATTCCCATTGATATGGTTATATTAGGATTCTCTCCAGCATAGGATTTGAATTTAGCACCTATCTTGCTGCTAAGATTCAAAGCATCCTCCCATGGCGCTATTAGAAGAAGGTCATCACCACCTGCATAAACAGTATAAGTCATTCTATGGTTTTTCTTTATTTCATCAGTAAGCCAGCCTGTAAAAAAGTAATTGAGCATCCTTGAAAGGCTTGCATATCGTGAAATAGAAAAGGCATCGCCTAATCCTTGACTGAAGATAAACCCAAGGTCATCAACATCCGCTTTTATTACAGCAAGGTGGTCAACACCCTTTCCTTCATTTTTCCGTCTTGTATCTGCTGATATACATTGGAATGTAAGATGATTTCTAACAAGGTCTTTTCTCGGTGGAATTCCTTCTTTATCATCCCCTTCAAGTTTACAAGGGCTCCCACAGTATCTGCAAAGAGTATTGCCGTCTTCAGGCTTTTCCTTTTCTAAGTCAATATCGGTTTTTTGTTTTTCTGGAATATAGTTCGAGATATGCCGCTCTATATAACCGTGATTTTCTTTAATTTCATTGCCAATTTTCTCCAATAACACCCAATCATTACCCTTATTTTCAAAAGAAATGGCATAATCCATGATATTGACGCTTTCTATTTTTTCGTTTTCATAGAAGTATATAAATGTTTTTGAAACGAGGAAGCTTCCTATTTCTTCTGAATCCAGACAAATCCGACAGCGGGAATTGCCACCAGCCTTTGGATATATTTTGCAAAACTCACATGCCTCTTCATCGTTTTGCAAGATTCTAAACGCCTCTTTCATGGGTCTGTTCAACGATTCATGACCACTCATAAGGATGTTGCTAAATCTCTTTCTTTTTGATGATTCCAGAGCATTTGATAACTCTTTTTGCTTTTTTGAGAAATTTTCCGAAGTAAAACCATCTCTTGATAAAGTAACATCCCATGCCATGTTAAGAGAGAGTTTCCCTAAAAATCTTTCGTAAAACCAGCCATCAATCTCTTTTTTAAGCTTTTCGATCTCCTCTTTTACAAAAGGTGTATTTGGAACAAGCAAGGCAAATCTGCCGCCGGCATTCATAATGAGGCAGCTTATTGGTAGGTGAAGCCTTCTTAAAATCTTCAATGATGCCACCTCTGTCAATAAAGAAAGATAAAATGACCGTCCTCTGAGTATTTTGCTCAGTTTCTTGGGATTTGTAGAGCCTATCTCAAAAATAAATTTCTGAATACCTGAAAGGTCTCCTCCGACAAGCATACATTTTTCAAGACTATCATCAGTGATAGGGTTTTCATCAAAATTATTGGAGTGATATTGATAAAGACATGCTGCAATGGCTGATGTGGTTGAAAGATGGTCATAAAGAGATATGTCATTATATTTATCCCTTGTATCGCTTGGAACACACCAGAGAAATTCTTCAAATAGAGAGAGGTAACCATTAAAAAGGGCATCAAAACTTTTAGGTTTAAAATTGGCAAAATCCTTTCCAAATTCTTTATGGAGTTTGTCATAGTAATGACTTAATTGGGTAAGTTCGTCCTGTGATACAGGAAATACAGATTCTGGAGATAACCGCTGTAAATTATAGTAACGAGGATTTGGTATTCCCTTTTCTATATTGACCCTTGTTAGAATGGACATTAACCTTGCATTTCTAAAATCTAATTCTGACGGTTCTTCATCAAGTCTTTCGCCAGAGGAATAAGTATCAGCACGGCTAACAATATACGCCAATGCTCTTGTATATTGGTCATCAATCTTCTGCACCAGAAGTTCATCCGGCATTTTAGAATATTCATGATGCCTCTGAACCAATGTCTTTAGTAACTCTAAATCTATCCAGTCATCCTGAATCAACTTTTTGAATATAACATCTGAAACATAATCAGCAGAAAAAAGAGGATGCTTACGCCTTACGCTGTCA
Organism: Nitrospiraceae bacterium UBA665; assembly: GCA_002299835.1. GTDB lineage: Bacteria > Nitrospirota > Thermodesulfovibrionia > Thermodesulfovibrionales > Dissulfurispiraceae > UBA665. The sequence goes on from DBNT01000150.1 coordinate 12,680, forward strand.
CCCCTATTCATAAACTTCCCCACATCATGCAGCAATGCCGCCAGTATAACTGTCTGATATTCTCTTTGATTAAAATTGGTCATATCGCTACCCTCGTTTCATTCGGATTCAAAAATTCAAGAGTCAAGATTCAAAATAAATACTTCCAGATTCAAGATTCCATATTAAAATTCAAAACTAACATTTAATATTCAAATAATATTCAAAACTGCCAGCCTTCGACTGAATTCAAGATTCAACATTCAATATTCAATACTTAAAACAATTCAATACTCAAAATCTTATAAAGAATTATCCCAATATTTGCCATCTTTTTCAACAAAAGAAATATTTCTGAAACATTTTCATTCAATCCTTATTTTTCCCTTTTCTGCTCTTATACCGTATCTGCTGCTGCCGTATTTTTTAAGGGCAGTTACGCAATAATAAGGCAAAAGGGTCTCGTCCTGCAACTGCTCTCTGAGGGTTCTGTTTATCTTGCTGATGTTCTGCCTGATTATTCCTGTGTCTATCCCGTCTTTCCATCTGCTGAGAAGTTCTTCAGATTTTAAAGGCTGATTCCCGTATATCTTTTTGTAGTCTTTAGCCATATTTTCAAGTGCGGGTCTGCTTGAAAAATCAACAAGAGACTGAAAGCACTCTGCGCAATCAAGGCAGTATTGCCTTTCAGGATATTTGCAATACAGGGTCTTCTGCTTTAAAAAAGCGGTGTATATCATTAACTCTACAGGGACCATTTCAATAAGGCTGTCTCCTATATAAACAGTTCTTTCGCTAATATTGATGCTAATCGGCGGTTGTATTGTGGCTATGTCTATTTCTTTCTGGCTATCTGCAACAAGTTCGCTAAATCCTTTGCCTTGCAGAGATACCTTGCTGCCCAATCGTATAAAAGGCAGTTCTGCGAGTTCTATTTTCGCATCTTTAGTGTTCAAGTTTTTAATTCTGCCGTCCGGCATCCTGCATTCAATGACTGCATTCTTTTTAGGCTTATAGAAGAAATCGGGGTTTGATTCAAATTCAGGGCTGACAAGCACATGATAGAGATTATCCCACGGCCTTCCGAAAAGCTGAAGAGCACTGCCCATATAAAAACTCATGGTCTTTCTGCCGCCTGCTATTGAGCAATGAAGGGTTGCTGACATATCTTTTGCCTTTTCCCTGATAAAGGATGTTATAAGGTCACCAATGAGTTCATTTTCGTGTTCGCTTTTTATGTCTTCAAGAGGTCTGCCTGATGCATCTGTTGGAATAAGAAATGAATCTTCTGACAAAGGCACAGCAGTTATGGAATATTCTGAAAAAAGTTTTTTCAGAATACCTTTATCTATTAGTGATTTTTTTACTATTTCTTTTCCTTTTAGCGTGGTAATAATATATATTTCATTTGGGTTTATGGCAGGTTTTTTTGTTGCAAGGGCGTAGATTGTCTCTGTAATAACCTGCGGCGTTGAGCCGGCTATAAATATGAATATTTCTTTGAATTTAGCGCTCATAAAAATAGCTTATATTACGCCATCTTAAAATTAAAGAAAAGAAATATTTCTGAAATATTTCATATCCAGCAATCGGCTGGATTCAAAATTCAACATTCAAAAAGATTTAAAATTAATTTTCTTGATTTTGAATATTGAATCTTAAATCTTGAATCTTATATTTTCCGAGTCCGAAACTCGTGCCCTTGCCTACATGCAATATTTCTCCTGCCTTGATTAATGGGATAAAAGGTTCAATATTTCCCTCAAAGGTTATCTCTCCGATAAACCCACCCATCTTCATCCTCGTATCCTGACGGGCAGAATATCGCTCCCAATCATACCATTTGAGCGAGCTATCTTTTGTCTTTATTCTCTTTGCCATTTCTATGATTCCTTTGAAATCCCATTGAGCCGAGTCTCCGCTACAGTGAAAATAATATAAAAGCGCAATCCTTCTGAGAAGAGTTCTTATCAGCATGTGAAATTCAAGATTGACGGTTAGATGTCCGTCAAAAGAAATTCTTGTTGGCGTAAGAAAATGCAGCTTTAATATAGCATTATTTTTAACCCCTGATGAATCAAAGGCATCCGGTAATGTCAGTAAGAGTTCATCAGGTTTCACAGTGGCTAATTTCTTATTTTCTGATGTATAAATGCATCCTTCAGATGTTACTACCTCGTGCAGTTCAAATCTTCCTCTGCCTTTGCCTATTCCAGACCTTCCGAATTCATCAAATGTATAAATAAAGTAAGGATAATATTCTATTGCCCTGCCGATGAGGATAAGTTCAAAGGATATTTGTTCATCGGGTTTGTATATGGTTTTTTTCTCAAGCGGCGGTTCAATTATAAAAGGATGAGGCGAGGTTTTGTATTTTCTCATAATAGTGGTGTTTGAAGGAGGCGGTGTCTCAAATATATAGCAATAAATGCACTTGTCTTTTAGCAGGCAATCAAGGCATTCTTTTTTCTTTAAGGCACAGACAACTTTTTTGAATACATTTCCGAATCCTCCTCTGAAAGTAGAGCCTTTATAAGCCGGCAGGATTAGCGGTTCTTTTGCTTTTATGGAAAATATAAAGGATTTATAATTAACCATCGGATATATTAAAGCATTTTATGGGCAACTTCAACAAAAAAAATTACCCCGCATATTTAAGTTAGCGGGGTAATAGGGATTGATAAATATATTTGATAAGCTAATCAGGCAACTACCTTTTCTGTCTCCTTAAGCCACAATAGCCTTGAGCCGTTGATGACAGATGCGTTGATAGACTCAATCATCTCATCTGCTTTTACATCAAAGCCTTGTTTACGCTCAAACGGAGCAACTGCTGCCTTTGCCTTTACTTTAGCCAAATCTTTTAATAATTTCTTTGTCTCGCTTTCCTTTGCCTCTTTTATTTCTGCGCCCATTGCCTTTGCAATATTAGCAAAAATCTCCCTGTGGCTCTTTGCTTCGCCTGCAGGTTCAACTGCCTTACAGACATGCTTTAACCTTCCAAGATAATCCACCAGTGTTCCATCTATTTCAAGGTATGCTGCTGATGGGAGGACAACATCTGCCTGTTTTGCAAGCCCTGTGAGATGGGAATTCTGAACCACAAGGAAATCCACATCCGGTCTCTCATTTAATGGAATCTCTCCGATTGCGTAAAGGAGATTAAGTCCTCCAGAAGCCATTTCTTTATAGGATTTACCTTCTGATGTAAGACCCATTATCACTGCTCCCTTTGCATTGCTTTCAACAGGAACAGAAACCGCTACGCCCTTTAAAAGTGAAATATTAGCAGCAGCCTGATACATTGCAGGCGATGAAAGTATCACAGGGTTCTTTGCCTCCATATACAGCGTTGCTGCCTTTTCTACTACCTCTGAAACCGTTGCGTTTGCAACTACTGAAGATAATTTTTTATCGCCGGAAAGCCCTTTATCAATTAATGCCTTTGTCAGGGACATGAGGGCTGATACTTCGTTTTCAATAAGGTTTACAGTTGCCACGGATGCTATTTTCGGTTCTGACGAATTTATAACGATCAATTTAGCTCCTGCATTCACCCTTCTTCTTATAACAGCATCCAACGCAGGCAATGCCCTTTTCCACTGGCTTGGATTTAAATCAACGAGAACAAAAAGGTCCGCTGTCTCAAGGTCTGCACCTTCTGATATTAGCGTATCTGCATCGCCATAAAGACTTGCAGTAGTGTCCAGATTTTTTGTCTTTACAACATCTGATGCAAATCTTTTTAGAGTGAGCGCATCTTCATTAAGGATTCCAGCAGTTGATATAAAGCCTGCATTTTTGCCTGCATTTTTCAATGCACCTGCGACTGTCTTGATTGCATCTTCCCATGTGGTCTCTTTAAGCTCGCCATTAACAAGTTTCATTGGCAATGTAACCCTATTGTCTGCCTCAATACAGTCAAAGCCAAATCTTCCATAAGCGCATATATATCTTTCAGCCGAACCTTCTAATGCACCTGCGTTTATCTTTATGATGTGTCCATCTTTTGTGCTGACTCTTATGTCGCAGCCGTTTCCGCAGAGAAGACATACGGAATTAACTTTATCATAATCCCACTCCCTGCCCTTTCTCCATCTATCAGCCTCAAGAAGGGCGTTGACAGGACATGCATCAACACAACTTCCGCAGAATGTGCAGTCTGATTCCTGTAATGGCTTATCATTTGCTGTGGTTACTTTTGAGCCAACCCCTCTTCCCATAAACTCTAAAACATTCGTTCCCTGATCCTTGCATACCCTTACACATCTCCCGCAAAGAACACAATAGTCAGGGTCGCGCTTTATAAACGGATTTGCCTCATCAATCGGATAGCCAAACTTCTTTGTTGTGAATGACGACTCTTTTATCTCAAAATCATATGCATACTGCTGCAAATTGCAAACCCCAGCCTTTGTGCATGTCATGCAGTCAAGTGGATGCATAGAAAGTATAAGATCTATAACGAACTTCCTGATCTCTTGAACCTTCTCTGTCTTGGTATTGACAACCATACCTTCTTTTACCTTTGTAGTGCAGGCAATCATCGGTGCTTTCATGCCCTCTATTTCCACAAGGCAAAGCCTGCATGCGCCAATACCCTTTAATCCTTTTAGATAACAAAGATTGGGTATGTGAATACCTGCAAGTTCTGCAGCATCAATAAGATTTGCGCCTTCAGGCGACTGAACCTTCTTGCCGTCTATTGTAAGATTTACCATATTTGCCATATTGCCTCCTTAATCTTTATTGTCATTCCGCACTTGATGCGGAATCCAGTTCCTTCATATAGTTCCCCTGCTTTCACATTGGCTGCGTCTGGATTCCCACTTTCGTGGGAATGACAGAACAGGAAACTATTTAAACTCCTACAGTCTCTTTTGTCTTTACATCTACTATTACAATCGCTTCTGTCGGACATACAAAAACGCAATCGCCGCACTTAACGCATCTTTTCTGCCTTATCTCAAATGGTGCGTATCCGCTCAGGAAAGGCTTTTTCTTCTCCCCAACAATTGCGTTATATTCACATGCATCCTGACATTCTCCGCACATAATACACTGCTCCGGAATAATTATGTATTCTATAACTGCCTTGCATTCTCTCGAAGGGCACCTGCCGCTTATATGTTCATGGAAAACCCCTGCATCCATCCACTCCATTATAAACTTTGCCGTGTCCTTTCCTTTTTTGCACATAGATGCCTCAATCATATTTGCAGCAATCCTTTTTATAGACAGAATGTCTATCTCAGTTGCCATGCCTTCAACAATATTCTGAAGCCTTATTGCCATCTCATAAGTTCCCATCTCGCATGGAAAACACTTGCCGCACATAGGACCTGCAAGGAATTCTCTTATATAATAAAGAGCCTTATTGACAGGACATTTTATGTTTTCTTCAGCCTCTTTCTTTATATCTTCAACCTTTTTTTCTTTTACCTCTGTCATCTTACCTCCTGCTTTAGAGCGTCAAAGTATCAAAGCTTTTGATTAGTATCAAAGAGTCAAGTATCAAAGGCTCTGACACTCTGACACTTGATGCTTTGACACTTCAATGACTCTTTGATACTTTGACACTTGTCTTTTTCTCTATCTTTACCGCCTCTATCGGACATGCCGTATAGCACGCCTTGCACTTTGTGCAGTAATCCTGATCTATAAAGAATTTATCCTTTCCCTCTTTAATCGCATCAAATGAGCATGCCTCCTTGCATAAACCACAGAGGAAACATGCCTCATCGTCAATCACATAAAGCCCGAGACCTGCGCAGGTTTTTGACCTGCAGTATTTGTCGTATATATGTTCTTCGTACTCCTGCCTGAAATATTTAATAGTAGAAAGCACAGGGTTTGGAGCAGAGTTGCCGAGACCACAAAGGGAGCCTTCAACAACCTTTTTGCCGATTTCTTCCAAACGCCCTATATCTCCATGCTCGCCTTTGCCTGTTGTTATCCTCTCAAGTATCTGGAGCATCTGATATGTGCCAATCCTGCATGGAGGGCATTTGCCGCAGGATTCAGACTGACAGAATGATAAGAAATACTTTGCTACATCCACCATGCAGTTGTCCTCATCAAGGACTATCATTCCGCCTGAACCCATCATAGAGCCTGCTTTTGTAAGCGTATCAAAATCTACTGGGGTGTCAAGCATGCCTTCGGGCAGGCAGCCGCCTGATGGTCCTCCTGTCTGTATTGCCTTAAACTTCTTGTTGCCCAATATTCCGCCTCCAATATCATAAACTATCTCTCTTAATGTTATTCCCATTGGTACTTCAACAAGACATGAGTTTTTTACCTTGCCTGCCAGTGCAAACACCTTTGTGCCAGGAGAACTCTCTGTCCCTATAGAAAGGAAATAATCAGCGCCTTTTTCAATAATTATTGGAACATTGGCAAATGTCTCTATATTGTTCAGGTTTGTAGGATATCCCCATACGCCTCCTCCAACCTCCGAAAGTCTCGGCGGCCTAGGCCTCGGGAATCCCCTTGCTCCTTCAATAGATGCAATAAGTGCAGTTGACTCTCCGCATACAAAAGCGCCTGCGCCCTCTCTTATGCTTATGTCAAAGCTAAAGTCAATTCCTAATATATTTTTTCCGAGCAGTCCTAATTCCCTTGCCTCTGATATGGCAGCATTTAGATTCTCCACAGCCAAAGGATATTCATGTCTAACATAGATAAATCCATACTGTGCGCCAATGGCATAAGCATTCAGCAGCATTCCTTCAAGAAGGCTGTGAGGATTTCCTTCCATAATTGACCTGTCCATAAATGCGCCGGGGTCCCCTTCATCGCCGTTAGCTACAATCAGTTTTATATCGCTTTTTGCTGATTTGGTATGCTTCCATTTCTTTCCTGCTGGAAAGCCTGCCCCGCCTCTTCCTCTTAAGTTAGCCTTATCAATTTCATTTAGCACATCATCCGGTGTCATTGATGATAAAGCCTTCTGAAGCGCCGAATATCCGCCAATTTTTATATAATCTGTAATAGACTTGGGGTCAATTCGTCCATTGTGCCTCAAGACTAATCTAAACTGCTTTTTATAAAGAGGTATATCCTCTACCTTCTCAATTGGCTCGCTAAGAATATCATCTCGATAAAGAAGGGGTCTAAATGGTGTATTTGCCCCAATTGTATATCCTAAAAGAGATGCCACCATATCAGGCTTAACCCTTGTATAAAAATATCCATGAGGTCTTACTTTCACATTAGGTCCCTTTGAGCAAAGGCCCCTGCAGCCCGTAACCTTTACCTCAAGGTCAATGCCTCTTATATCTGCTTCATTTTTAACTGCAAGCACTACTTTCTTAGAGCCTCCAGCTCTGCAGGCGCTGCCGCCGCATACCTCTAAAACAGGTCGGGTGATTTCAATATTAAGGGCATCTCTTAATCTTTTTAAGTCATCTATATTTTTTAATCTTTCCATAGTTAAACCCTTGCCTTTTCCATACATCCTGCTGGCTCTATCTTAACAGCATCAACAGGGCAGACATCAAAACATGCCTTGCATTTAATACAGTAATCTCTGTCTATAAAAAAACTGCTTCTGAAGTCCTTTATGGCATCATATACACATGCCTCTTTGCAGAGACCGCAGAGAAAACAACTCTCGCTGTCGATAGAATATTCGCCAAGGCCTTTACAGACATTTGCCCTGCAAAACTTGTTATTAATATGCCCCTCGTATTCATCTTTGAAATATTTAATTGTCGAAAGCACTGGATTAGGCGCAGTCTTTCCTAATCCGCAAAGCGAGCCTTCTTTAATCATATTTCCTATATTTTCAAGCCGCTCTATATCTCCGTTTATACCTTCTCCCTTTGTTATTCTTTCAAGTATCTGAAGCATCTGGTATGTGCCTATCCTGCACGGCGGGCATTTGCCGCATGATTCCTGCTGTGTAAAGGAGAGAAAGAATTTTGCAACATCAACCATACAGTCTGTCTCATCCATTACAACAAGACCTCCAGAGCCCATCATAGAGCCTGCCTCTGTAAGTGAGTCAAAATCTATTTTGAGGTCAAGGAGATCTGCTGGTATGCAGCCGCCTGATGGTCCGCCTGTTTGTATTGCTTTAAACTTTTTGTCATGCAATATGCCTCCGCCTATATCGTATATTATCTCCCTCAACGTGATTCCCATCGGAACTTCGATAAGTCCTGTATTTTTAATCTTTCCTACAAGGGCGAAAACCTTTGTGCCTTTACTCTTTTCTGTGCCAAGACTTGAATAATTTTTGCTCCCATAGGCGATTATATAAGGGACATTGGCAAAGGTCTCTATATTGTTTATGCATGTTGGATATGACCATACGCCTTCTTCTGCCGGAAACGGAGGTTTCTGCACCGGAAATCCCCTTTTGCCTTCTATGGATAATAGAAGCGCTGTCTCTTCCCCGCAGACAAATGCGCCTGCTCCCTCTCTTATAGATATATCAAAACTGAAATCAGAACCCAGAATATTGTTACCAAGAACTCCTAATTCCCTTGCCTGCCCTAAGGCAATTCCGAGATTTTTTACCGCGAGGGGATATTCATGCCTCACATATATAAAACCATAATTTGCGCCAACCGCATATGCGCACAAAAGCATTCCTTCTAAAAGACTGTGCGGGTCGCCTTCCATTATTGAACGGTCCATAAATGCGCCAGGGTCGCCCTCATCTCCATTTGCCACGACAATCTTTATCTTGCCCTGAGACCTTCTTACTGTTTCCCATTTTATGCCTGTAGGAAATCCTGCTCCGCCTCTTCCGCGCAGTCCAGACATTTTAATCTCCTCAATTACAGCCTCAGGGGTTAAAAATGAAAGCGCTTTTTGCAGCGCAAGGTATCCATCATGGGTTATATATTGGTTTATATTGCCCGGGTCTATTTTTTCATTATTCCTTAAAACAATTCTCTGTTGTTTTTTATAAAATGGAACATCATTCATTGACTCAATAGGCGCTGTGATTATACTGTCCCTATAAAGAAGTTCTCTTACAGGAAATCCAGCTATTATTGTATTGCCTATAATCTTAGGCACATGCGAGGCGCTCACCCTCTGATAAAAATAGCTATGAGGCTCTACTTTCATTAATGGTCCCTTCTGGCATAATCCCTGACAGCCTGTTGTAATTATATCTATATCTCTGCCTGTTACTTGAGCCTCTTTTTTCAATGAATCAAGCACCTTTAAAGAACCTGTTGCCCTGCACGCAGTGCCGCAGCAAAGATAAATCTTTTGAGCCTTTTTATCTTGCATAGACTCTTTAAAAGACTCTCTTAAATCTGAGAGTTCTTTCAGGCTATCCAGTCTTTTCATAAACCCCTTCTTTTTATACCCAAATCCAGCGATAATTTAGCAAAACCAAGTAAATTCGTCATTCCCCGACTTGATCGGGGAATCTATACATCTGGATTCCCGCTTACGAACTGCGGGAATGACAAACCTTATCGCTGGATTTGGGTTATAGAATCTATTATCCCTTCTGTTTTTGCCTTTGTTAGTTCGCCAACAATCTCTTCATTAACAACTAAAACAGGAGCCAGTCCGCAGCAGCCAACGCAGCCGACAGTTTCAAGTGTTACAGACATATCAGAAGCAGTCTCCCCTGCCTTTATGCCAAAATCCTTCTCAAGTTGATGCACAACATCCTGAGCGCCCCTTACATGGCATGCAGTTCCAACACATACGCAAACTATGTTTCTGCCTCTCGGCTTAAAGTAAAACTGCTTATAAAAAGATGCTGTGCTGTAAACATCTGAAAGAGGAATATTAAGCTCCTCTGAAAGGGCTACTAATTTATCTTCTGGCAGATAGTTGTTTTCTTTCTGTATTTTATGAAAGGCATGAATAAGCACTGCCCTACGTTTTTGCTCATCGGTAAGGATATCGCCTACTATTTCCATCTCTTCCTGAACATTTATCATTTATTTAACCTCCATCAAAATCAGTAACGAGTCCATAGTAACAAGTGACAAGAAGTCTAAAAGTTTAGTAGCGTAGAATTTTGAAGACCTCATTATAAAATTGTCATTGTCCGGCTTGTCCCCCGAACAAGTCGGAGGAGGACAATCCAGAAGCCTTTGAAAAGACTGGATTCCCAGAACAAGTCGGGGAATGACAGCACATATTAGGTCTCTTGTTGCATACGCTGCCAAAAGTTTAAAGTCTTCAGTTTCTAACTCGTTACTTGTTACTCGTTACTTGTTACTTGTTACTCGTTACTGCCTTTATATCCCTATATGCGCCTTTGCCTTATCTATTGCCCTTCTGTCTGCCATATCCATTAGCTTGCGCTCTTTCTTGAATCTGCCAGGCTGGTATTTTGGAAGCCCTAATTGCTCCCTTCTCATATCTACCCATTCAATTCCCTTCTGAAGCATCTTTTCAGGGTCTGGCTCAAAAAAGAACGCTGCGCCGACTGTATTTTGCCACTTATTTTCTATTATGTCTGTAACCTGTTTGCTTGCCTTTACAGGAGATTCCCCGCCAAATATAACAGTAGAGCCGGAAGCTACGAAATATGTGCCAATTGCCAATGCCTTTTCACTCCACCATTCAGGGGCAAAGGCAATGCTCGGCATTCCTGACATTTCCGGGCTTAAGCCGCCTGTTGTTGCCATTAATGTTCTTATCATTAAAACCCTGGCTGTATCAACACACGCTCCTATGTGCATTACAGGAGGCATGCCTGTTGCTTCGCAGACCTCTCTCATGCCAGGTCCTGAGTGAATAAAAGCCGTCTCTGGAGTTGCATAGCCCATCTGAACAGCGGCATGACCTGCACAGCCTGCGACAACAACAAAAAAGTCATTCTTTACAAGTTCCTGTATAAGATATCGCTGCATAGATGCTCCTACAGTTCCTGGATGATGACACGCAGCAACCCCAGCAGTGCCCCTTACCCTTCCTGCCATAATAGCATCATTTAAAGGCCTAAATGACCTTCTGAATGTGCCGCCCTGCATATAGCTGAAATACTCTCTTGAAAAACCAACAACCGCATTTTCTGGCGCAGCTGCCTTTAAATCACTGCCTAAATCGCTAATAGACATGCCCTTGCCTGTTCTGTTTGCATAATTATCTATAGCGAGTTTGACTACCCTTACAGCCACATCCCTTGCCTCATGTTCATCAAATTCTATATGCACAGCGCCTGTCAGATGCGCCTTATAGCTGGTGGTTACAACCTTTGTATGAAACCTCTTTGAAGCATCAATAACAGCAGGCTGAATACACTGGACATCAACCACCATAGCATCAACTATTCCTGTCATTATGGCAAGCTCCTGCTCAAGAAATGACCCTGCTGAAGGCACACCCCTTCTAACGAGTATTTCATTTGCAGTGCAGCACATTCCTGCAAGATTTATGCCCTGAGCGCCTTTGCTCTTTGCATAAGCAACTATCTCAGGATCTGTATGTATATCAACAATAACATTAGCAAGGGCAGGTTCATGCCCATGTATTATGATGTTTACTTCATTGTCTTTAAGAACTGCTAAATTACCCTTGCTTCTGACCGGTTCGGCTATTCCAAACAAAATATCAGATATATCTGATGCAACAAGACATCCGCCCCAGCCGTCAACAAGTCCTACTCTTAAGACATGTTCCATCAAGCTATTAACATCTTGATCAACACCCATTGTTGTCCTGTGCATTGCCTCTGTAATCTCTCTGTCAACGCCTCTAGGCTTGAGATTATATTTTTCCCATCTGTCATATGTCCCCTTTGGCGCCCTTTTAAGATAAATAAGCTCTCCTGTCTGTTGTCCAAACTGTTCAAGATGCTTTAATGCAACCAATTCTGCTATCTCTAAAATCTCTTTCTCAGTAACCCTCGCAACCTCCCATGGAGCGGGGTCATAATCGCCTTCGGTGGCGCGATTATCGCTAAGCAGTTCGGCAATGACTGGGTGATTGATGCCCATTGCCATGGCAACAGAGAGGAGCTTTCTTTTGTCTCTTATCTGAAAATCCTTTGTCTCACCTCTGGCAACAGAAAGAAGGGTAAAAACTAAATCCCTCGCATGATCTGAATGGGCTGCAGTGCCGCCGGAAACCATCCTCAAAAAGTTTCTGGCAACAACTACATCAATGTCTGCCCCGCAAATGCCCTTTAGTTTTTCTTCATTTCTACCGACAAGCCTGCATGGGCCCATGTGACACATACGGCAACATGCCCCTTCCATTCCTATTGGGCAAGGCTTCATCCTTGCTGCCCTGTCAAATATTGTTTCACAAGAATTTTCTGCTGCCCATTCTGCAAGCTTTTCTGCTATAGGATCTGCCATCTTTATAATTTTATTCATAATTACCTCCATTTCTAACTAATAAAGTATGAACTGGAAACTGGGAACTATAAAAAGATAATTCCTTTAGTTCTTAGTTCTGACTTCTTAGTTCTTAGTTATCTATATTATCGGATCCATCTCTAATACTGGATGACCAATGCTTGAGAGATATTCCAGAAGCTTTTCGGAATCCTCACATATGGTCTCATCAGCAATCTTGTCAAGAAGATCAGGCACCCCTGCCTCTAAAGCCCTCTGTTTAAAAAGATCGCCAACCCTCTCTTTAAGGCTTTTAGTCATCCATGCTATTCTTTTTATGCCACCATCTCCTGTAAGAAATTTTTTGCTATTTATAAAATTTACTCCTATTCCCATAAACCCAGGCGTTTGTGCGCCGCCCCCTACAGTGCCCGCAAGGGTTGAAAACTTCATTCCAATTGGCGTCATGCCTGTATGCCCTCTTTGTACAACCATAACCCCGTTAGCTTCTGGAATTATCGCTACAATACATTCAAAACATCCGCATGAGGTCATCGGGTTTTCCATTATTGTATAAAGGTTAAGCGTCTCTACAGCGCCCCCTGATGCCTTCTTAAGATACTCATCAACGCCGCTGTATCTGCCATATTTTGTATCAAGCGATTCACCTTTTTGTATCGGCTGATTTCCACCTGTTGGGTCTAATTCATAAGCTGCCTTGCCGTCAAGCCAGTTGTACGCTCCGCAGAGCCCGAGCCTCTCCGGGCTTATTACACACACATGGCTTGGAGCAAAAGACTGACAGAGCAGGCATGAATAAAATGTTTCAACACTTTCATCTGTAAGACTTCCGAGTCTCTGATCTCGCTCATTATAAGCTGTCCTTGCCTCTTGTCTTATCCTTAAAACATCTGCCTCATTCGTATAAATAGTAACCTGCGCTTTATCAACAATTGCATGGAATCTCTTGCGCGTCATTGTAGTGTGTATAAGACCAATATGCTCAAGCGTAAAGCCTGCCTGCTTTGCAGCATTGCTTATCCTTACCCAATTAACATCTCGCTGCCCCATATGCCAGATGCCTTGTCCCTCATTAGTGTTATGATGAATTTTTCTTTCAATTATTGATTCAAAGTCTTTTTGCATTTTTCTGCCGGCTACATCTATTACTATTCCAAGCGGCATTTGTCCGCCTTTTTCGTAAAGTTCCTGCCAATTGTCGCCGACAATAAGAACTTTGCCATCTTCTACTTCATTTAACTCCCTTGTCCTGACTAATTCAAAGGCAGGTGTTCTCTGTCCGCCAAACTCTATAAATGTGTCTTCTTTTCTTATTCTTTCACCTTCAAATGCGGGTCCATATGCAACAGGTATCGGAGGTTTCTCTACAATAATCTTAAGACCTCTTACCTCAATAGCCTTTTGAACAATCTTGCTATGATCAAACTCTTTGTCAACCTCCTCATATATGGTAACCCCTGTCGGATGAATAACTGGCACATCTGTATCACATATTGCAGGGTAGCCCATATTAATAGCTCCAGCTCCATTTGCCCATTTCATGTCGTCAAGCTCGCCTAAAACAAGGGCAAATGCAAAAACCCTGTCTTTTGTATATTTAAGATTGCGCTTAAAATCTCCGCCTTTGTAGCCGCCAAATATTGTTGATGCCCTTATTGACCAATTCAAAGGGTATATTGTGTGTTCAGTATCTGGACCTACTGGAACTATCCTTGTATCCCAGCCGAGCTCTATGCCTTTTCTCATAAGTTGTTTTGTAACGCTGTTGCCGTTAACATGGCTGGAAAGAAATATTAAGATGTTTTTTTCTTGAAGCTCTCTGATTATTCTAACGGCTGTATCATCATCAGGCGCAGCTCCAATTACAGCAACAAATCCGGGCATAGTGCCGTCAACAAGCTGAATACCAAGATACCTCTGAATAGTGTCTGTTATAAAGCCGTTATAAACATAACCAGTCTCTGGGTCTACTGCAGGCTCCAGTCCTTGTATATATCTCAATGCCATATATATCTCTTCTGCAAATAGAGTAAGCATGCCAGCGTCAAGGCATTCACCAAGATAAGGTTTCCAGAGATGTTCAGACGGCGCTTCGTGAAGAAGACCCTTGTTTTCATCAAGGACATCCTTCATGTCCTTTAGTGTTCTGGCTGCTCTTCCTGTTATTGCATATATCATTGGCAGATAATATGCTGTATCCGGGAATTCAAAAACATAATCCTCTCCCTTGTCCCTTATTGTTTCAAGAAGCATTCTGTAAGTTTTGTTGTAAATATGGTGAGATCCTCTTATAGCTGCTGAGGCTATTAACTTGGACATCCCGACCTCCTTTTATTAAGTAGCCTGCTTAACAACTCGCTAAGCCTTGAAAATCAAGACATTGCAAGAATATCATTTTTCACTTACCCCTGTCTGCCGTAGCACAGGCAGGGCAGTCTGTCATTTTATTATTAGTTATGCGCATAGGACTTTAAAAAAACAGTCAGACCGTTCGCCTCCCTTGGTCCGACTGTTACCTTCCATCCAGGAAGTTTATCTTCTATAGCGCCGCTAAGAATTGCAACATAGCCTGGAATGATAAGTTCTTTGTGCTTTATTTCATTTTCTATTCCGCTTTCCTTAATGAACTGAGCTATCTTTGATGCAGTAAATTTGCCGGCTGCCCATGCTGTTAGCACCGATAACCCCTCGCAGTCCATAACAGCAAGCCTGCTTGCAACCTTGCTGTTTTCCACCTCGCCTGAAACAATAAAATATGTAAGAGAAAAGTTAGTGGTTATCATTAAAGGGGCATTAGAAGAAGGCTCACCAATCTTATATATCTTTTGCTCCACCTGCATCGGCACCTGAGGGTCTGTATAGATGTTCTGTCTCAGCGTAAAAAGAGCAAGGTTTTTCCATTTTTCTATGCTGCTTAAAACTATAAGTGAAGAATATTTTGTAATCCCAAGCGCTGCAATAAGGGACTCAAAAAGGGCATCATCTCTCTGTGCAAAGGTTATCACAGGATAACCCAATGCCTTAAAGTTCTTCTTGATTGCAGCCCTTCTTATATAAGTATTAGCCTCAAGAATTTCCTTTGCAGTTTTAGCACCTGAATTAATGACCATATCCTCAACACCGAGACTTTTTATCTTTTCTGTCAATGCAGCCAATGCATCAAGTCCTTTTGCGGAAACACCGAGCGATGCCTTATATGTCTTTGCAACATTTGCCATTGCCTCTGCATTGGATTCATCTACACCGTAAAGGAGAGGCTTTTTGTCAGCAGCTATCTTCAAGGCAGCCTCTGCAGCAGCAGGATTTCCTGTTGCGACAATCAAAGGCACAAGAGGGGCTTTTGATGTAATAGTCTTTACGGCGCTTTCAAACCTCCCCGCATCATTTGATACATTATTTACGAATATAGCGTCAATCCTAAGTTTTTGCCCTACCCTGTCTATTTCTGAATTTAAGACATCATCAACAATTTTATTTATATCGTCATCAGATAGGGAGTCCTTTATCTCAACTGCAAAGGCACACGGATTTACAAACCTCTTTTCATGCCTGAAAAGAACTGTTTCCTCGCCCATCTTAACAGCTTTATCTCCTAATCCAATTGTTATCGGCCTCATTGGCGGAGCAGAAGCCTCACCCAGTATCTTCTTTGTTTCTTCAGAAACATCAGGACATGCATCAAGCGACACTTGCCTCTGTGCCAGTTTCATAGCAAAGGCAAGACATGTTGGATGTCCGCACTTTTTACAGTTTGTCTTTGGAAGCAATTTAAATATTTCAACGCCTGTTAAAGCCATATTTTACCTCCATAAATGACAATGTCAAATTGCAAAGCTCAAATGCCAAATGAAATCCAAAGTCCCAATGCCAGAAAATTTAGACATTCAGTCATTTGATATTGATTTGTAATTTGAATTTTGATATTTGGAATTTTTCATTAAACAAGTTCCTCTATAAACTTTTCCACTGCCTTAACCGCTTCAGGATGTCTCATAATCAGCAATTCAGCACCGGACATTAATAATGCCGACGCTGTCACAGCCTCCCATGCTATGCCCCTTTCTGCAAGAGAACCCCAGAGTGGAAGATCTGACTCTAATGCCTGTGCCTCTTTTGTCTTCCATGTATACATGCCTACATCCGCTATCATCGGAGGCTGCATTGTAGTGTCGTTCTGTATAAGTGCAGCAAGCCTTATCCTCTCCATAACAGAATATGTGTATTCAAGACCGTATCCGAGGGCAGAGCACATTGGGTCTGTTATTAGTTTCTCCTTATCAAAACCCATCTGTGTTATAAGTATATTAAGCTGCTTTGAAAGATTTATATCAAGCTCCGACATGGCTATAAGCTTATGGTTATTTGCCATTGCAGCAGCAGTAATAGTCTTGTAATTTCCTTCTTGTGCTTTTCCTATAACGCAATTTTTACCCTTAGCAGCCTCTGATGCCCTAATAAGCACTGAAGAGTCTTTTTCTATGTGGTTACTTCCAAGTATTATAAGCGGGATATTTATAGCAGAAAGCACATCCTTTACGGTCTTTGCTGCATCTTCCGGAGAACGGTTTTCCCTGTCCGGATGTGTGCTTACAAGTCTCAGGGCTATTGCCTTTGCATTAAGTTCGTCCTGGCAATATTTTGCCCATGTAATAGGGTCCCCTGAAACACTTTTATAAACCTTTCTCACTGTCTCGGGCCAGTCATCAGGAACGACATCCTGAATCTCATATGCTATCACAGGACTGTTCGGAACACTTCCTTCAAACAAGTGAAATGGAAGTACATTTTCTCCTCCAAAAACAGCGGTTTTATCAGCCCCTATAGTAACCTCAAAGACCTTGCCAGAAAATGTCTCCTTTGGTGCAGCGAAAGCCATATTAACCTCCTACATTTCTAAATACGAATGTGCATAAAGCGTTTTGTTCATTATTACATCAAGGGTCTTTTGTACAACCTTCATTTTTTCTTTATCTTCTATCTCCTTGCCTGCAAGGATGTCATCAACCAATTGCTTTTCCTGCATAGCCTCAGCCATTTCATGGGCATCGGCAATAGCAGCATCCAAGCCGGCATTCATAAGCATGATAAAATAATATTTATTTAATATAGGCCTGATATGTTTTGGACATCCGTTTGAGATATTGCTTAGTCCAACAACCGTTTTCATTGGCGGATCATTCATTTCGCGAAACATTTTTATGGCATCAATAACCTTCATTGCATGATCCTGTGATGTCGCAATCTGAAGCACAAGAGGGTCAAGATAAATATCTTCAAGAGGCACGCCATACTCCATCGCCCTTGCCATAATTTCAGCAGCTATCGCGGCTCTCTCTTCAGCATCCGCAGGCAGTCCACCCTTACCCACTGTCAGACCTATAATCTGCGAGTTGTATTTTGCTGCGAGCTCAAGAATAGGAAACCTTTCGGGGTCGTTTGATGTTGAATTTATTAGAGGTCTTCCCCATTTGTTATTATGAACTTTCAAGCCAGCTTCTATTGCCTGATAATTTGTGGTATCAAGACATATCGGCAGAGGAACTACTTCCTGAATGGTGGTAACCATCCATTGCATCAAATCCTCTCCGCCGTCTTCGGCGGGTCCTATATTGGCGTCAATCATTCCAGAGCCTTCTTTCCACTGCCGCGTTGCAATCTCCTGTATAGGGCCTTTGTCCCTCTTCATCATAGCCTCCCTTACCCTTTTGGCTATAATGCTTAATTTCTCACCGATTATCAGCATCTCTATCTCCTTTCGTTACCAAATATACTTTTGGATGCAATCTAAATAAAATTCTTGAGGGAATTACAGCTAAAGTTTTTGAATATAACATAAAACAACTGTCATGTAAAGAAAATAATTATTTGTTTATTTTATAAAACCATAAAGACAGTAACGAGTCCATAGTAACGAGAAGTTTAATAGTCAACAGTCTTTAGGCTTCAACTCGTTACTCGTTACTTGTTACTGTCTTTATGGTATCTGTAATGACTGAAGCACAGTAAACAGTGTTTGAACTGACACCGCTTCATCCGGCAACTCAAAAACAGGCTTTCCTTCAGTATCAAATCGGAATATCATCTCATCCTCTGGAATAAGCCCTGCCACATTGATGCCAAATCCCTCTGCCATCTTTTTGAGTTCTTTGCCTTCCTGTCCTATAACCCTGTTTATAATAAGGACACGTCTGTCAATATCAAGATTTAATTCTGTAACAAGCTCATTTATCCTTTTGGCTGTCAGAATGCCTTTAACAGTGGGGTCGCTCACAATTATCAACAAATCAACCTTGTGAGTGGTTCTTCTGCTTAAATGCTCCATTCCTGCTTCATTGTCTATAACAACATATGGGTACTTATCAGAAAGCAGGTCTGTATATTTTCTTATTATATTATTCGCCGCACAGTAACATCCTGGGCCCTCAGGCCTGCCCATTACCATCAGGTCAAAGCCCTTTGCTTCTATCAAAGACTGTTGAACTTGATAGTCAAACAACTGCTCCATTGACATGCCGCCGGGCCTGTCGCCGCCGGCCCTCACTGTCTGAAGCGATTCCTCTCTTAGTTTTCCAATGGTTGTATAGATTTTCACTCCAAGCGCCTCATTCAGACATGCATTGCTATCAGCATCAACTGCAAGAACAGGACTGCTCTTGTTGCTTAATAAAAATTTTATCGTCAATCCTGCAAGACTCGTCTTGCCTGTGCCTCCCTTGCCTGCAAAGGCTATTGTAAAACCCATTTATTGATCCTCCTTAAACCTACTCCTCATTAATTAAGTCAATAAGGGCTTTGAGCAACTCCTCTTCCTTTACCTTTTTCACTACTTCACCCTTTTTAAACACAAGCCCCATGCCTTTGCCTCCAGCAATGCCAAAATCTGCCTCCCTTGCTTCTCCGGGGCCATTTACAGCGCATCCCATTACAGCAACGCTGATAGGCTTATTCACATTCTTAAGAATATTTTCAACCTTCTCTGCAAGGGGTCTCAGGTCAATCTGACACCTTCCGCATGTTGGGCAGGAAATTAGTTCTGGACCCATCCGCCTTATTCCAAGAGATTTCAGTATTTCGTAAGCAACTCTTATTTCTTCTTCGGGTTCTGCTGTGAGAGAAATTCTCATGGTATCTCCTATGCCTTCAGAAAGAAGAATTCCGAGTCCAACAGCGCTTTTTATCATTCCACTAAATGGAGGACCAGCCTCTGAAATCCCTATGTGCAGAGGGTAATCATATTTTTCAGAAAACAATCTGTATGCATTCACTGTCTTCATTGTATTTGACGCCTTAAGGGATACTTCGATCTCATAAAAATTCATGTCTTCAAGAATTTTCATATGCCCTTCAGCGCTTTCAACAAGCGCCTCTGAAGTCGGGCGGCCGTATTTATGTAAAAGTTCCGGCTCAAGAGAGCCTGCATTGACCCCTATTCTTATAGGGATGTTTTTTTCCTTTGAAGCGGTAACTACTTCTCTAACCTTCCATGCAGCGCCTATGTTGCCAGGATTGAGGCGCAGTCCGTCAATGCCTTGCCTGATTGCCTCTAATGCAAGCCTCCAGTCAAAATGTATGTCGGCAATCATAGGAATTTGAGATTTGAGATGTAAGATATTAGATTTTATCTTTCCGAGGGCAAGGGCAGCTTCCACATCAGGAACAGCAAGCCTTACAATTTCACATCCAGCAGATACAAGAGATTGTATCTGCTTTGCTGTTGCATTCACATCCCTCGTATCTGTTTTGGTCATTGATTGGACAGAAATAGGACTGCCGCCTCCTATGGAGACATTGCCCACAAATATCTGTCTCGTCTTTTTTCTGTTAATCACGGCTTATCTTTACTAAAATCCCCTGGACCCCTTTCAGCAAAGGGTTTTCCATCAATATTCCCCTCTTTTGTAAGGGGGGGTGATGGGGGATTTTTGCTGTTTTGTTGCAGCCTCGCCTCCTGCGCCTCTCTGACCCGTCTTATGGCTCTATTATGTTCTGAATAAGTTTTGGAAAAGTAATGCGTGCCGTCCCTTCTGGATACAAAAAAAAGATACGACACCTGATCAGGATAGAGCGCAGCTTTTATAGACTTTATTCCAGGCGATGCTATCGGCCCTGGCGGCAGTCCTCTTATTATATAAGTATTGAAATCTGTCCTGTTTCTCAGATCATTTCTCGTTACGCCGTATCTGAAACTTCTAACTCCATAAATTGCAGTCGGGTCTGCTTGCAGGCGCATGCCTTTTTTTAGCCTATTATGAAAAACAGCAGATATTAAAATCCTTTCACTGTCAGCTACTGCCTCCTTCTCAATAATAGACGCGAGGGTCAGCACCTCATTTTTGCTCATTCCAATCTCTTCAGCCCGCTTCCTCATTTCTTCATTAAATTCTTCCCTGAGTTTGTTAACCATCAACTGCAAGACAGACTCGGGCCTTGCCCCCTTGGGAAATTTGTAGGTCTCTGGAAACAAATATCCTTCTATGCTTGGCGCTTTTATTTTAAGGGAGGCAAGAAAGCTTTGATTAGTTGCAAGGGCATTAAATGTTTCAACCGACATAATTTTACTCGCTTCAAGTTTAAGACCTATCTCAAGAATGCTGTCACCCTCTACTATCGTAATTTCGTTTTCTATTATATGCCCGCTTGCAAGCTTCTTAAAGACCTGCCATGGACTCATGTTACCCCAAAAAACATAATAGCCCGCTCTTGTTCTTCTGTCAATTCCATATATTTTTCCTATAAGAAGAAATAAGTTTTTGTCTCTTATAAGATTATTGTCATATAAAATATTTATTGCCTGTCTGTATGATGCACTCTCAGGTATTTCTACTTCTATCTGTACATTGCCTATGCCCAGTGGAATAAAAAGCTGTATTACCACATAAAAAACTATCAGCATGGGAATCGCTATAATAAATATCACTTTTGTATTTTTCATTTCTTAATGCCTCTCTTATTTATATACGGGACTAAAGATATACCTTCATTCGTATTTAAGTTGAAAACTTATGAAATTCAAATCCCAAATTACAAATCCCAAATTTGTCATTTGGTGCTTGGATATTTGAATTTATTTGTCATTAGCGGCGTTCTGTCTTAATTTAGAATAACAGATTTTGAACTTAAGCCACAATCTTTAATAAATTGCAATGGGCAAGGACAGCTAAATCGTCCTTGCCCATTGCAATTTTAAATCCTGCATTTGCATGCCAGTTTTTAATACATATCTCCCATGCCTCCGCCTGGCATCCCCGGCATCTTTTTTTCTTCTTCAGGAATCTCTGTAATCATAACCTCTGTAGTAAGCATAAGTCCGGCAATAGATGCTGCATTCTGAAGCGCTATTCTTGTGACCTTTGTAGGGTCTATAATGCCTGCTTTAAGCATATCAGTATATTCTTCCTTATAAGCATCATATCCGAAATTTGCATCTTTTGATTCCTTAATCCTTTCCACCACAATTGAGCCTTCCATTCCAGCATTTGCTACTATCTGCCTGATAGGCTCTTCTAATGCCCTTTTAACTATATTTACACCAATCTGCTGGTCGTGGTCTAATTTTAATTTATCAAGGGATTTAATGCACCGCATAAGCGCAACCCCTCCTCCAGTAACTATGCCTTCCTCGACTGCTGCCCTTGTGGCATGAAGTGCGTCTTCAACTCTTGCCTTTTTCTCTTTCATTTCAGACTCTGTTGCAGCGCCAACATTTATAACTGCCACTCCGCCAACAAGCTTTGCAAGTCTTTCCTGAAGCTTTTCTCTGTCATAATCAGAGGTTGTCTCTTCAATTTGTGCCTTTATCTGTTTTACCCTGCCCTGTATTTTTGCATGATCGCCGGCGCCTTCTACTATTGTTGTATTTTCTTTGTCTATTGTTAGTTTTCTGGCCCTTCCGAGGTCGTTAAGCTTTACATTCTCAAGCTTAAGTCCTATATCTTCTGATATGACAGTGCCGCCTGTGAGTATAGCTATATCTTCAAGCATAGCCTTTCTTCTGTCGCCAAAGCCAGGGGCCTTTACAGCGCAAACCTGAAGTGTTCCACGAAGTTTATTGACAACTAATGTTGCAAGAGCCTCGCCTTCAACATCTTCTGCTATTATAACAAGAGGTCTGCCCATCTTTGCGATCTGCTCAAGGATTGGAAGTAGGTCTTTCATACTGGATACTTTCTTCTCATTGATAAGAATAAATACATCATCAAGTGTGCAATCCATCTTATCCGGGTTCGTAATAAAGTATGGCGATATGTAGCCTCTGTCAAACTGCATACCTTCAACAACATCAAGTGTTGTTGCCATGCTTTTTGCCTCTTCAACTGTAATTACGCCGTCTTTACCAACCTTGTCCATTGCCTCTGCAATAAGCTCTCCAATGGAAGGGTCGTTGTTTGCAGATATTGTCCCTACCTGAGCAATTTCTTTTTTCTCTGCAACAGGCTTTGACATCTTTTTAAGTTCATCCACTACTGCTTCCACAGCCTTATCAATTCCCCTTTTCAGGTCAATGGCATTGGCGCCTGCTGTAACATATTTCATGCCCTCTTTATAAATTGAATATGCTAAAACAGTTGCAGTAGTTGTTCCGTCTCCTGCGACATCAGAGGTCTTTGATGCGACCTCCCTGACGAGCTGTGCGCCCATGTTTTCATAAGGGTCTTTGAGCTCAATTTCCTTTGCAACTGTAACTCCATCTTTTGTAATGTTTGGTGCGCCAAATTTTCTGTCAATTACTACATTTCTACCTCTTGGACCAAGTGTTGCCTTAACCGCATCAGTTAAGATAGTCACGCCTCTTAAAACAGCCTGTCTTGCTGCCTCATGAAATAATAATTGTTTTGCTGCCATATCCTGTCTCCTCCTTTTTGATTTTTTGATTATTCAATGATTCCTAATAGGTCTTCTTCTTTGACAATCAGATATTCTGTGTCGTTAATCTTTACCTTTGAGCCAGAATACTTATCAAAAAGAACTGTATTTCCAGCTTTCACCTCTTTAACCTCTGAGCCTACTGCCTCTACTGTGCCTTTCTGGGGTTTTTCTTTGGCAACATCAGGCACATAAATGCCGCCCGATGTTTTTTCAACTTCCTCCTCTGAGTACTTTAATACTACCCTGTCTTTAAGTGGTCTGATCTTCATGCCAGATACCTCCTTGAGTTAATTTGATTTGATTCCGAATCCCGGAATTTAAAAATTTAAACAAAGCACCATCAAGTTTTATTAGCACTCACTTTTAGTGAGTGCTATTTTAACTATTAGTAAACGGGGTAAGCAAGCGTTGATTTTGGCAAATATGGATGATTATTTCTGATTTTCGCCATTTTTTAACTATTTTTTAAAAAATTCAGAGGACAACAAAATTTTTTTCTCCTCTTTACAGGAAGTCATGGTTTTATGATAATCATAAATCAATCGATTCAACCTCTATGCCATTAGCCTTTAAAATAGCAGTCGTTACCCCGCAGCCCTCTGTTTTCTGGCTGTTCACCCATGCCTTAAGCACACCGCATGAAGGGCTTCCCTCTTTAAGAATTGCCTTTTTAATATGGCGCATCTTTGCAATCCTTAAAACCTCATTTGCGCCATTTAACAGATTCTCTGAATAATCATTTCCGTCTAATCCTATTGCACTTACTCCCTTTTCCCCTTTTATAAGAGCAATGCCGTCTCCGTTTATAAACCCAATAGCAGGCCTTGGCGTTGGAAGACCTCCAAGCTGCTCCGTACATAAAGGAATAGCCTTTCCTGCTGCCACCAATTTTATAATTTCCGGATGACAGCAGTTTGTTCCGTCATATCTTGTATTAAATCCAGCAAGGCATGCGCTGACAAGTATCATGAGATATTTTAGCTTAATTATCAGCTTTTTTATATATGTTTAAGGTATAATAAAAATCATCAGATTATGATTCCCTATCCAGACATAAGCCCTGAAATTATAAGAATAGGTCCTTTGGCCATCAGATGGTATGGCGTTATGTATCTCGTAGGCTTTGCCTTGTCTTATCTTTTAGTCAAATACCAGATAAAAAAAAGACGGCAGAAGACAGAAGTCAAAAAACAGGCAGCAGACAAGAGACTTTTATCTCTTGATATTGCTTCATTATATTCATATCTTATTATCGGTCTTTTGCTGGGCGCAAGGCTTGGTTTTGTAGTCTTTTATGGCCTTTCTTATTATATTCAATATCCGCTTGAGATATTTGCTATATGGCATGGGGGCATGTCCTTTCATGGCGGCCTTATCGGAAGTGTTATTGCAGGAATTCTGTTTTGCAGAAAAA
The DNA here is from genome assembly GCA_002299835.1 of Nitrospiraceae bacterium UBA665. Classification (GTDB taxonomy): domain Bacteria; phylum Nitrospirota; class Thermodesulfovibrionia; order Thermodesulfovibrionales; family Dissulfurispiraceae; genus UBA665. The sequence goes on from DBNT01000150.1 coordinate 37,229, forward strand.
TGAAAATAAATGCGTGGCAGGTTTCAGATCTTGTTATTGTCACAGCGCCCTTGGGAGTTGGATTAGGAAGAATTGGAAACTTCATAAACGGAGAGCTTTACGGCAGGGTTACAGATGTGCCGTGGGCAATGATATTTCCGGATGGAGGCCCCCTACCCCGACATCCATCCCAGATTTATCAGTTTTTTTTGGAGGGTATGATTCTTTTTGCAATTCTCTGGATATTAAAAGACAGGGGTTTCAGACCGGGCATTATTTCATCTCTTTTTGCCATCCTCTACGGCGTATTCAGATTTTTCGTAGAATTTTTCAGAGAACCAGATCCCCAGTTAGGTTTTATAGTCGGCTTTTTAACAATGGGGCAAATATTAAGCGTAGCAATGATATTGGTCGGTCTTGGCATTATATATTATTTGAGAGCAGCAGACCAGCAGAGCAGAAGTTAAATTATGGAAAATTTTTTTCTTTTATGAAGAACCCTGCGGCAAGCTGTAGGGTATCCTAATAAATCTCCCCTCCCTTGACGGGAGGG
>DBNT01000068.1 GCA_002299835.1 Nitrospiraceae bacterium UBA665
GACCCCCGATTAAGACCTTCGAGGGCAGGCTTCTGTCATTCCAGCTTTCGCTGGAATGACAGACTTTAGGCATAAAAATATACTTTTGCAAGAGCCTCAAGTAAATGAAAAATAATAACTCAATAACTCAATCACTTAATTACTCAATTACTAATAACTAAAAATTTAAAAAAATGATATAATTACATATATGGATTCAGACCTGCCAGATCAGTCATACGGAGGCTATTTCCGATAATCATATGTTATTAGAGATAGTCTTCATAGTCATATTTATTCTTATAAACGGTTTTTTTGCTGCCTCTGAGATAGCGGTTGTAACATCCCGAAGAACACGCATTAAACAGCTTGTAGAGGAGGGCAAAAAAAATGCCGAGATTTTGCATAAGTTAAAGGAATCTCCTGGTAGGTTTCTTTCAACAATTCAAATAGGAGTTACACTTGCAGGCGCCCTTGCGTCTGCTATCGGCGGCGCTGCTGCTGTAGAGATTATAGAGCCTGCATTAAAGACAGTCCGCATACCTTTTATATCTGCATTTAGCGAGGCAATAGCCATAGGCATTGTGGTTGCATGCATTACATACTTTTCTCTCATATTTGGAGAATTAATTCCCAAATCTATAGCGCTGTCAAATCCTGAAGGCGTAGGGCTTTTTACTGCCCCTTTAATAAACCGATTTTCTAAGCTGGCAACTATATTTGTAAGCATTCTTACTTTAAGCACAAACGTATTACTAAAGCCATTTGGGAAAAAGGCATTTTCAGAGAGGGGTTACATCACTGAAGAAGAAGTAAAAATGCTTATAGAAGAGGGATGGGAAAGGGGTATTTTTGAGCCTGAAGAAAAGGAGCTTATTCACAGTGTATTTGAGTTTACAGACATTTTTGTCAAAGAGGTTATGAGGCCTGTCCCACAGATGGTAGTTATAGGCATTAATATGCTTGCTAATGAGATTAAGTCTATTATAGAGGAAGAGAAGTTTTCCCGTTATCCTGTTACAGGAAAGGACATAAATGACATCAGGGGTATTTTATATGCAAAGGATTTCTATAATATACTCTCAAAAACAGGCAGCACAGACATACAAAAAATTATAAAACCACCCATATTTGTCCCTGAAACCATGAAAATAAGCATACTTCTCAGAGAGATGCAGAAAAAAAGAATGCACATAGCAATAGTAATAGATGAATATGGAGCTGTTTCAGGGCTTGTAACCCTTGAAGACCTTCTTGAAGAGATTGTCGGTGAAATTAGCGATGAATACGATATAGAGATCCCCGTTATCACAATAGGGGACGGCTCTTACATTATAGACGCATCTATAAGCATCAGGGATTTGTCTGAAGATTATGACATTGATATTCCTGAATCCCATGAGTATGAAACACTTGGCGGATTTATTATTGCATATTTTCAGAGAATACCAAAGACAGGCGACACCGTAGAAATAAATGGCAAGCGATTAAAGGTAATTGAGATGGTAGGGCAGAGAATAGCCAAAGTAAGGATGGAAAAGATTGAAGAAGAACAGTTATAGTGCAGGCAAGTCACTCACTGTAATTCTTGATAAGCCTTGCCCCATATAAAAACATGGCAATAGAAAAGGCAAGCAAGACTATTATTGACAATATTGCCATAGAGTCTAACCCGCTGCTTCTCATTAAGATATTAGTATAACTAAGCGGCAGAAGCATTATTATACTCTTTACTGCTGTTGGCAGACCGTCTATGGGGAAAAATGTGCCTGAAAAAAATGCCATTGGCATTATAAAAAAGTTTGTATAAACTGCATTATCTTCAGGGTTTTTAATAAACATTCCAACTACCACACCCATACTGGAAAATAGCATGACATTCAGTATCAGCCCCAGAAACGACACCCCCGTAAGAGGAAAGATGTTGAATATAAAGAGACCGGCAAGGATAATGATTACCGACGCGACAAGACCCCTGACCATCCCTGAAAGCACAATGCCTGTCATAATAGAAAAGTGAGGAACAGGAGACTGAACAATAACCTGAAAGCTCTTAAAATAAAGCCTCCCCATACTCAGGGAGTTTGAGACAAGGTTATACGAGTTAAGCATGGATGTCATGGCAATGACACCAGGAAGCAGAAATGTTATATAATCGCCGTCTCCAATATCTACCTTTCTCCCAAGACCCAACCCAAAAGCTAAAAGATAAAGCATTGGAAATAGGACTGATGAAAAGACATAGCCGAACTTGAAGATCTTCTTTTTAAAAAGCAGCATCTCTTTATAAAATACCGGATACCACCTCATCTGTCTATTGGCTCACCTGTGAGTCTTATAAAAACATCCTCTAAGTTTGCATGACGAATAGCACCGCCGTTATTAGAATTTCTGAGGACATCATCTGCCTCTTGTCTGCTCTGACATATAATGCTTTCCATCTTGCCATTAAGAGACTGAATATCCACAACATATGCGCCAATACTATTTTTGAGATTAGACGGTGTATCAATGGCAATCAACTGCCCTTTTAATAAAATGCCAACCCTGTCGCAAAGAGTTTCTGCCTCCTCCATGTAATGCGTTGTCATAAATATTGTTCGCCCATCACTCTGAAGCCCTCTAATAATGTCCCACATACTCCTTCTGACCTGCGGGTCAAGTCCTATGGTCGGCTCATCTAAAAACAGGATTTCCGGCTCTGACAATAGCGCCCTGGCAATAAGCAGCCTCCTCTGCATTCCACCTGATAATGTCTCTGCCTGAGTGTCTCGTTCACTTAACAGCCCAAGTTTCAAAAGTTTTTCCTCTATCTTTTGCTTGAGGGAGTCTATTCTATAAAGCATCCCATAGACCAGCATATTTTCATAAACAGAGAGTTCCCTTTCATAGTTTTTCTCCTGCGGGACAACTGCTATGACTTTCTTAATGCTCTCCCGTTCTTTGGCACTATCAAGATTATTAATAATCGCATTTCCGCTGGTTGGTTTACTCAAAAAAGTGAGCATCTTTATGATTGTTGTCTTGCCAACACCGTTTGGACCAAGAAGCCCAAATATCTCTCCCCTTTTTACATCAAAAGAGACCCTATTAACAGCACATTTAACACCATAGAACTTTGTTAGATTATTAATCTTTATAACTTTATCACTCATAACCATAATCCGTAAAGAAACATTTGCATAAGCAAAGCAGGTGTGGCTGAAAAGCCGCAAGCGGCGATACCTTAGAGCCGAACCGTCTCACG
>DBNT01000170.1:0-4064 GCA_002299835.1 Nitrospiraceae bacterium UBA665
AGCCTATGTCTATTTCTGGGTATGTTATTGACAGCGACCTGCATTATGGTGTATTAATAATATATAAATCCATATTAAAAGGAGGAAAAAGCCATGGCATATTATGTAATTCTGAGCAAATTAACAGATGAGGGAAGAAAGACTATTAAAGAAAAACCTAACAGAATATTTGAAGTTAACAAAGAAGTTGAGGCAATGGGCGTAAAAGTTAAAGAGCAGTTTGCAGTTTTAGGTCCTTATGATTTTGTAAATATTGTAGAAGCGCCAGACAACGAAACAGTAATGAAAATGTCGGTTGAACTCGGAGCAAGAGGGTCTGTAGAACTTCTGACATTGCCAGCAATCAGAGCAGAGGATTTTGCAAAAAAATAAAGTAGTATAAGCTATCAAGTGGCGGCTGGATATTGCTCTACAATCCCGCCGCCTAATTCATGCTGACCTCCGGACAGGATATCAGACAAAAAATTCTCAAGCTTTAAGTCTAAGATACAAGTAAAATTGTGGAACCTGCAAATCAAAACAGTTTTACTAAAACCTCTTCTCCTCTGTCAAGTCCTAATTTGGCATGAGGGATAACAACAATCCCATCGGCCTTTACAAGAGTTGTTATCAGTCCTGATTTTCCTAAAACAGGGAAGGCGAATAATTCCCCATTTTCCTCTTTAAGGCTAACCCTTATATGGTCTTCCCTGCCTGCAGCAGAAGCAATGCCCCTTGCCATCTTTGCTGTCACGGTTTTAAAGGATAATTTATTTTGATTAATGCCCATCAATTTTTCCATGACAGGTCTTATGAAAATATCAAAGCATACCACAATGGCAGCCGGATGCCCGGGGAGACCTAAAACAGGCATGTTGTTTATTATCCCGCCTATCATCGGCTTGCCGGGTTTTGCCGATACTCCATGAAAAAGCACCCCGTTTTTCCCATCGTAATTTTTACTAATGTCATTTATTATGTCCGCTGTCATATCCTTTGTGCCTGCAGATGTGCCTCCGCTTATCAGCACAATGTCTGATGAATCAATCGCTTCAATTGCAGCATTTTTTAGAATATTATAATCGTCTTTAAATATGCCTTTTTTTATAGGGATGCCGCCGCAATCAATTATTAAACCTGACAATGTATATGAATTAATATCTCTTATCTGGCCTAATTTCAAAACACTGTCTGCAGGCACTATTTCATCACCTGTTAATATTATAGACACAACAGGTTTTTTGATTACTTCTATTTCTGTTATGCCTATGCCGGCAAGAGCGCCTATGTCCTCAGTCCTGAGTTTACGACCTTTTTTAAGGATGACTTCTCCTTTTTTTACATCCTCTCCCTTCTGAATTACATTTTCATTAGGAGTTACTGCCCTCATAACCTCTATCATATCTATTATATCGGCGGAAACTTCCTGAACATGCTCAAGCATTACTACCGAATCAGTTCCATCAGGAAGCATTCCGCCTGTAGGTATTTTTGCGGCTTCTGCCCTTTTAATGCTAAATTCGGGGGAGGTCCCCATAAATATTTCGTGTTTAACGGTTATATAAGCAGGCGATGTTTCCTTTGCTCCAAATGTATCTACAGAATTTAGTGCATAGCCGTCAACTGTAGAGCGTGAAAAAGCCGGGAGGTCTTCTGAAGAAGCTATGTCTTTTGCAAGAACACGACTGTAGCACTCCTGTATTGGTAATTTTTCAAGGGGCAAGGAATTGCCTGAAATTGAATTTAATATAAGCGCTAATGCCTCAGCAGGCAAGAGATAGTTTTTGTCAAGCATATATAGATCCTAAATTAAGCGATTATTGCTCTATAAATGCAGGTCGGGTATGGCGAAAAGCCTTTAGACCCGGCATTATAAAAACACACTCTTGTATTTGTCATCACCGTCGGTGGTAACTTGTTGGGTTATACATTTTAATCTTTCATACGCATTGCAACCAACGCTTTCTAAAGGCTTTGAGCCATGCTTGACCTGCATAAAATCGCTAGATATATGTTATGTTAAAGCGGGCTTTTCCCTAAGACGGAGGCTTTTTTGCCATTTTGCAACAGATCTATCATGCTCACCATAGAAGCATCATGAAGTCTCTGTATATATTGCTTATCAATTCCCCTCTTTCTCTGCTTATTCAAGAACGACAAAAATACCATTCCCTTATAAATCCTCTTATTGGTTTTAAATGAAAAAATAAAACTGTTAAGAGAGTTTTCTAAAAAACTGTCATTCCTTTTCCGAACAGATTTGCTTATCATTACGGACTGCAGCCAGTATGACTTATCAATCATGCTGTCAGCTTTGATTTCAACCCACGCATGTCCCATATGCCACTTGTCGTCTGTCAATTTTTCATGCGCAACTGTATCTGCAGCAAGATGACTTAAATAGCCATAAACAAACGCCTTTTCAGGGTCTTCTTTTGCCTGCTCAAAAAGCCTTAGTCCAACATCCCAACTGTGAGAGCTTTTATCATCAGGCAGATATTTTTTTCCCAGAATCATATCTGCCATAAGATTGCCGTAAAGGAAATCCTGTTTGTATTTTCTTAAAAGAGCTATTACCCCGGCAGGCACCAAAGATGCGTAAGAGAATATCTCGCTGCCAAAGTAAACATGCGTCAAAGGACCCCATGCAAACGCTATGGAAGGGACAAACAAAAACCCAAAAAAAATTGCTAAAAATAACATATTTAAAACCTCAAAATAGATCTAATTTACAGCTTTAATCTTCCTGTTATATGTATTCATTGCCTTTTGAACACCCTGTGTTACGATAACAGTTACAGCATCAACTGCATTAATTATAGCATTTTTTGCAGCATCTTTTTCATTCGGTCTGAAATTACTTAAAACATATTCTTCAACATTCATGTCCCTATCCCTACCTATGCCGAGTTTAACACGGATAAAATCTTTTGTTCCTATCTCCGATATTATTGACTCAATACCTTTATGTCCGCCGGATGTTCCGTTTTTTCTTATTTTCATTATTCCTGCTTCAAGGTCAAGGTCATCATGCACAACTATTAGTTTATCAGAATAATTGGCAGAATAATTGGCTGGCATATTTACGGTCAGCATGCCGGCATTCCGGAGCGCTTTGCGTACGGCTATTCCGCTTTTATTCATAAAAGTAAGGGGCAGGAGAAGAATTATGTCAACTCCTTCTGCTACACCTTTTCCAATAATATAAATATCTTTTTCATTTAATTGTATGCTGTATTTTTCAGAAATCCTGTCTATCACCTTAAAGCCGATATTGTGGCGAGTTTCAGCATACTTACTGCCGGGATTGCCCAGACCAACAATAATGTACATTACTTTTCTTCAGTCTTCTTGCTCTTTCTTATCACTTCAGGTTCAACTGTTTCAACAGGGGCTGCAGCGACTTCCTCTTCCTTAACCAATATCACGGAGGCAATGACTTCATCTGGAGATGTTATGATACGAATTCCCTCTCCAAGATTAAGATCTCTTACATGAATAGATTGCCCTATTTCTAAATTGGACACATCCACATCAATATGTCCGGGAATTTTATCTGGAAGGCATTCAATTTCTATTTCTCTAATACCGTATTGCAATATGCCCTTATCCCTCTTTACCCCAATAGCCTCTCCCTTAATGCCTATGTGTGCTACAACTTTAATTATCTCTGTTGCAGATATCTCCTGAAAATCAACATGCAATAGACTGCCTTTCACAGGGTCGGTTTGATAATCTTTAACAATAGCCTGCTTTAGATCATCCGGAAACTGCAAATTCACAATCACCTGCTCGCCGGCGGTCTTGCTGATAAAACGGGAAAGCTCTTTTGCAGAAAGCTGAACAGGCACGGAATCTCCTCCTTTATAAACAACTGCCGGCATGATGCCATTTCTTCTTAAAGACCTTGCGATGCCTTTACCAGATTGCTCTCTTTTTTTAGCATTAAGTGTTACTCTTTCCATATTTCCTCCTCTTTAATCAGTTATTAGTTATTAGTTATTTCGTTATTAGTTATTTCGTTATTAGTTATTTCGTTATTAGTTAACAACCATGATCAGTTATCCCAAATCCCGATTTAGAAA
>DBNT01000170.1:4475-18423 GCA_002299835.1 Nitrospiraceae bacterium UBA665
CCCTCGCCCCCTCCCGCAAGGGGAGGGGGATTTTCAAGGAAGGCAATTTTCTATTTCTGTTTTTGGGGTTATTAATTACTTGACTAATAACTAATAACAAGTAACGAATAACAGGTACTACACAAATAATGAGCTTACTGATGTTTCATCATGTATTCTTTTAATCGCCTCTGACAGAAGTGGTGATACACTTAAAACCTTTAATTTTTTACATGCCCTCGTTTTATCATTTAATGGTATGGTATCAGTTGTAATAACTTCTTCCAATGCAGAGTCGTTTATCCCGTCAATAGCAGGTCCTGACAGCACGGCGTGACTGCATGCCGCGCACACTTTTTTAGCCCCGTTTTCTATCAAAGCCTGTGCAGCTTGAGTTACCGTTCCTGCTGTATCAATCATATCGTCAAGAATAATCGCATCTTTACCCTTGACATCTCCTATTACATGCATTACCTTTGATACATTTGCAGCTTCCCGTCTTTTATCTATAATTGCGAGTGAAGCATTCAGTCTTTTTGCAAAGGCGCGTGCCCTTTCAACACCACCGGCATCCGGTGATACTATAACTGGATTTTCAAAGCTGCACCTTTTGATGTAATCAAGCAAAACAGGAGCTGCGTATAAATGGTCAACCGGAATATTGAAGAAACCCTGTATTTGTGCTGCATGAAGGTCAATGGTTAATATCCTATTAGCTCCTGCTGCTGTAAGCAGGTCAGCAACAAGTTTTGATGATATTGGCACTCTCGGCTGTACTTTTCTGTCCTGTCTTGCATAGCCATAATAAGGCATCACTGCTGTTATTCTATTGGCAGAAGCCCTTTTAAGGGCATCTATTATAAGAAGCAATTCCATTATATTATGGTTGACAGGAGTGCATGTAGGCTGCATCACAAACACATCAGATCCACGGATATTCTCATTTATCTGAACCATTATTTCACCATCGCCGAAAGTCGTAACAGTTGTGTCTGTTAGTAGAATGCCGATATGTTCGCTAACTTTTAAAGCAAGGGGTTTGTTAGCATTTCCTGCAATCAGTTTGATTCCGTTAGGCATTTTTCCCTCCAATGTGTCATGCGTCACGCGTCAAGCGTGGTGCGTAAATAATGATAATTATTCCTTTGTTGACGCTTTACGCTCAACGCTGAACGCTTAACGTTTACCTGGGGCGCCAGGATTCGAACCTGGGAATGGCAGATCCAAAATCTGCTGGCTTTCCGCTTGCCGACGCCCCAAAATCAGCTCATAGTTCATAGTTCATCGTTCATATGTCGTTACTTGTTACTTATTATTTGAATAACTAATAACGAATAACGAAATATAAGCCAATTTAAGCTATAAATTATGAGCTAATAATTGTTTCTACAACTCTGTTCCAATATGATGAAAACTTTCTTGATGCACTAACTGCCTTATCCCTGTTGTCAAAAAGTCCAAATACTGTTGAACCGCTTCCACTCATAATAGCCATAGATGCCCCGACATTCAGTAATTCTTCCTTCAAACTGCCTATAACAGGATATTCCTCTATAACAGCACCCTCAAAGTCATTATGTATTCTGGCATTGACAAAAGACATATCCCCTGTCTTAAGGGCATTGTAAATTAACTTAATATTATTAATCTTATCCCTTGTTTTTGTCAATTTTTTTGAGTCTTGACCCCGCACTTTTTGAAAAAAGTGCGGGGTGCGATTTAAACTTATCTTTTCATATGCCCATGCTGTGGATATGGATATAGAAGGCTTTACAAGTAATAAGGTAGAAGATTTATCTATTTTAAGAGGCGTCAGCGCCTCACCCCGACTTTCTACAACTGCAAGCGGACAACAGGTATCAGAATAGTAGTTTACAAAAAACGGTACATCAGATCCTATCCTGCTGCCTATAGTTTTCAACTCATCTGCTGGCAGACCCAGTCTCCAGAGCCTGTTTAAACCAGTTAATGCGCAAGCTGCATCACTGCTGCCTCCGCCTAATCCTGCACCAGAGGGAATTTCTTTTTTTAATACAATCTTTGCTCCTGCCTTCGTGCCTGTGTATTCCTTCAATATTACTGCTGCCTTATAGACAAGATTCTGCTCAATCGGTATGTCCATGCTTGCGATTAGTTCAATGCCACTGGCATGTTCAAATATAAGGGTGTCATAAAGATTCACGCAATGCATTAAGGACAAAATATTATGATAGCCGTCTTCCCTTTTGTTAAGGACATAGAGTGTCCAGTTTATCTTTGCAGGAGCTCTTAATGTAAATGATGGGTGAGGAGTGATAAATAACGAGTTCACAATAACTTATTTTTGAATTTTTAATTTTAAATCTTGAATTTTTTTCTCAACCCTTTCTTTTAATCCCTCTTCTTTTTCATGATACTTCAAAGCCTCTGTCCATATATCTATGGCATTACCATAAAGGCCTTTTGCTTTGTATATATCGCCTAAGTGTTCAAGTATGACAGGGTCATTTTTTACGAGTTTCAATGCCTTCTTTATAGTCTCGTAGGCTTCTTCTATGCGGCCTAATCTGAAATATACCCAGCCGAGACTATCTATTATGTAGCCGCAGTTAGGCTTAAGTTCAAGCGCCCTTTTTATTAAGGACAATGCCTCTTCAAGGTGAATGCCTTTGTCAGCATAGCTGTAGCCCAAATAGTTTAATGCATCTGCATGGTTAGGATTGAGTTCAATGGTGCGCTTCAGATAATAAACCATATCATCAAATCTATTTGTCTCTTCATATAAAACCGCTATCATAAAATTCAGTTCGTCATTATTTCTAAAACGACTTAGAGCCTCTTTTAATATATCTTCCGCTTTTTCATATTCTTTTATTCTAATGTATATATTGCCGAGATACGCATAAACTTCCGGAATTGTCTTTTCAAAGCTTAATATCTCCTTATATATTCGTATGGCATCTTCATGCCGGTTTTGTCTTAAATAAATAAATGCAAGATTCAGAAAGGCATTTATATTTTTCGGTTCAGATGCTATTATGGTTTCGAGTTCTGTTTTTGCCTCATCGTATCTGCTCATCTCAGTCAGCGACAGTGATAAGCGATACCTTGACATAGTGTCATCGGGCATCAATTTAAGAACTATCCTGAACTGTGAGATTGCTTCATCATGTTTGTTTTCCTGTTGATAAAGAATACCAAGCCTGCGATGGACTCCGATATTGCCAGGTGATTCCTTTATTATTTTTTCAAGTTCACTTATTGCTTTATCATAAAACCTCTTTGTAATGTAAAGATTGATAAGCCTTTCCCTTGCAAACAGATTATGCGGATTAATCTCAAGAGTTTTTTTATAATATCCTTCTGCGGTTTTCAGGTCTCCTCTTGCCTCGCTTATTAAGCCGAGCTTTAAGTGTGCAGCGTCAAAAAAAGGATTAATTTCAATAAGGCTTTTAAACTGTTTTTCAGCATTTTCATAATCCTTTTCCTGAAGGTTAATGAAGCCTACATAGTATATCGCCATAATATTGTCAGGCTCTTTTTTTAAGAAAGTCTCAAAAATATTTAAAGCCTTTCGAAGTTCGTCCTTTGAAACATATAAGACACCCAAAAAAAGCCGTGCATCATTTCTGTCAGGTTCAATAGTCAGAACTCGCTCATATAATTTTACAGCTTCATCAATCATATTTCTGGAGTTATATAGCTCCCCTAACAGCATAAGAGCCGGCACATAATCAGAATGCTGGGTGATCGTTTCCTTTAGTTTAGATAAAGCCTCTTCAGTTCTGCCTAAACGCATAAACATACGGCTTATTTGAGTTTTCAAATGCGGGGAATTCATATCAATTTTCAAGGCGTTAGAGTAGTGCTGCAGGGCCTCTTCCCATCTGCTATTTAGTTCGGCGCTGTATCCAAGTATATACTCAAAATAAGCCCTGCCAGTATTGATGTCTATATTTTCAATAATACCTACGCTTTCATTATGTGGGATGTCCGACTTTTTAAAATTTATAGAAACTTCGCTTTTAATGTTTGATATATTTTTATCGACCCCTTCAGCAATGCTTACGCCTTTGCTCCATGAGGCAGTAAATATAAAGGCAAATATGCAGAAACAAAAAATTCTTAACAGCATTTGTTATTATCGCATAAAAGGTATACCCAAATCCAGCGATAAGAGAAGCAAATGTCTATACCAAGCGCCTTATTGAGAGTCAATAGTTTTCATTGTTTCAGCAATTTCCTCTATTAATTTCAATGCGTCTTTTGCAGCGTCTTCATTCACTTTTTGAATTGCAAAACCTGCATGCACAAGCACATAATCGCCTATATTTGCCTCTTCAGGAAGAAGTAGTAGACTTATCTCCCTTTGCGCGCCATAGACATCTACGGTTGCAAGGAAATTATTTATTTTTATAATTCTTGACGGGACAGCAATGCACATTCAACACCCCATTCTTTTAATTTTTTAATAATCATCTCCACAAGCACATCTAATTTTTCACTTATCTTATCCGTCATGTCAAGACCTATATCAAGGGATTCGGGCTGTATTCCTACAAGGCATATTTCAAGAGGCACTATATCCATAAGTTTTGCAGCAAATAGCACATCCGAAAGGCCTATATGATGGACAGAGAGTTTTGTGTTGAGGACAGACGGGATGTCATCATTTTCGATTATCCCGATATGGCCCGGCTCTCTTTTAAAATCAACTGCATCCACAATCAGGACTTTATCACGTCCTTCAAATATTGGTAAAAGATCGAGGCCCATGGTCCCACCATCCATTATCTCCATTTCCGGAGAAAAGGTATACCTTTGTTTTATGGTGTTTACAACATGAACCCCGACGCCCTCGTCCCTTAAGAGGATATTGCCAAGACCAATAAGTGCTATATTCAGTACCTAACTCCCCCTTTTAACTCTAATTTTATGATAAAAGTGTAAGAGAATATATGCTGCTTGTCAAGATGTAAATTTTAAATAGCATTGCACCTGTTAATTAGAACTTAACAACACTCCAGCCTTTATCCGTTCTCTTGCTATATATGCCTGTCCGAGAGATATGCCAGCATCATTACAGGGAACCTTCTCATTGGTATGGACATTAAATCCGAGGGCTAAAAGCTGACTAACTGTGCCTTCCAAAAGATATTCGTTCTGAAAAACGCCGCCGCTTAGTGCAACTTCTTTTATCCCGTATTTTTTGCTTATGCGATTGACAGCTTCTATTATTACATTGATCATCGTATTATGGAATTTGGTAGCAATGAGACCTTTGTCCTCCCTGAGTTTTGCATCTTCAAGTATCTGTAAAATCATCTTTGAAAAATCTATGACCATCGGCTCGCTATCTAAAATTTCAAAAAAATACGTATTATCATTCTTTGACCCTTGACCCTTGACCCTTGACCCTTCTATTGCATTTTCAAGCGCTATTGCAGCCTCGCCCTCAAAGGTATTTTCATCACAAACACCTGCTATGGCAGATACTGCATCAAATAGCCTTCCAGCGCCCGATGATAAAGGAGAAAACTGCCTGCTGCCGGAAAGCTTTAAGATATTTTCAATTTTGTCTTTTCCGTATTTTTCAACAAAACCAATACAGTCAAGCCAATCCCAAGCACCCCTGACTGCTGACCCCGTTAAAAAGGGGCTTTCTAATGGGGCTGACTGTTGACTGCTGACTGCTTTTGCAATATAGCTTATCGCTGTCCTCCAGCATTCCTTTATCGCCCTATCACCTCCGGGAAGCGGAATATATTTGAAATGAGCAGCCCTTTCAAATCCATTTAAATCACAGATAAGAAATTCTCCGCCCCAGAGATTTCCATCTGTGCCATATCCTGTGCCGTCAAAGGCAATTCCTATAACCTTTTCTTTAAGTCCGTGTTCAGCTATAACAGACGCTATATGTGCATAATGATGCTGGATACCATAAAAAACGGGTGATGGGTGATGGGTGATAGGTATTGGAAATTTAAGATTTGGTATTTGGGATTTGTTTGAGATTTGAGATTTGAGATTTGAGATTTGAGATTGCAACAGCGCCCACTTTGTGGACAAATAATTTGGATGCAGGTCATAGGCAATGGCAACGGGATTTGCCCTGTAAACCTGTTTAAGATTATTCAGGGTTTCTTCAAAAAAATTCAGGGTCTCAAGATTTTCCATATCTCCAATATGCTGGCTTACAATAGCATAGCTGCCCTTTGTGATAGTAAATGTGCTTTTAATATCAGCGCCGCATCCTAAAACATCCGGGCCGTCATCTTTCAGTTGAATTGGCTCCGGAGTATAACCTCTGGCACGGCGGATGAAAGACGGTAATTCCGTTATCCGTGTCCGTTGTCTGTGTCCGGATTTGCGTTGTGTATCATGCGTGGAGCGTGGAGCACCTGACTCTCGACTCTTGACGCTTTGCACATTGCGAACTTTTATTACCGAATCATCCACCCTCATAAAAATATCCCTGTTATGTAGGAGAAAGGCATCTGCAATATCTGAGAGCTTTGATACCGCCTCGTCATTGCTTATAACTATCGGCTCCTCTGACAGGTTGCCGCTTGTCATAACAAGGGCATTAAAATGATAGGTGATAGGTGATGGGTTATGGGTGATAGGATAGAAAAACAAGAGATAATGTAAAGGAGCATATGGAAGCATAAAACCTAAGTATCTATTATTAGGGGCAATATCTTCTGGGAGATTTATAAAGCTCTTTCCCTCGCCCATAACCCATGACCCATCACCTATCACCCTTTTCTTTAGCAGCACTATAGGCCTGCGTTTGTCTTTAAGCAGCTTTTCTTGTTCGTCAGAAACCTCGCAGAATTGTCTGACAGCTTCCGTATCAGGAGACATAAGGGCAAAGGGTTTATTGCTGCGTCTCTTTCTTTCCCTCAACCTCTTTACAGCATCTTCATTTTCAGCATCTGCGCAGATATGAAAGCCCCCGATACCTTTAATTGCAACAATGGCTCCCTGCTTCAATAGTTCTATTGTCGCTTCTATTGGATTTTTTTCAGGGAATGCACCCCCCTTTAATTCCCTCCTTAACAAGGGGGGACTAAGGGGGGTAAGCTCTGAACTCTGAACTCTGAACTCTAATTTCGGCCCGCACTCATGACATGCATTAGGCTGGGCATGAAATCTGCGATTAAGAGGGTCATTATATTCCGAAAGGCATTGAAGGCACATATTGAATACTGACATTGTTGTATTCGGCCTGTCGTATGGGACATTGTTAGTTATGGAATATCTTGGACCGCAGTTTGTGCAATTTATGAATGGATAGAGATAGCGCCTGTCAGATGAATTGAGCATCTCTGCCAGACAGTCATCGCAAATAGAAATATCAGGAGATATTAGAGTAAAACTTCCCTCATCAATACTGCTGATGATTATAAAACCTTCATAGCCTCTATCAGGCAGTTTTTCTATTTCAATGCTGTCTATTCTGGCAAGTGGAGGGCATTTGTTTTGGATGGACTGAAGAAATTCATTAAGAAATTCTCCTTCAGCCTCAATAATAACGCCATTGGATGTGTTTTTTACATAGCCCTTAAGACCAAAGCTTTTTGCAAGGTTATAAATAAAGGGCCTGAAGCCCACGCCCTGAACAATGCCCTTAATAAGTATTCGCAAATGGCTCATGGCATGAATCCAGAGTTCTGCTTATTTTCTGGATTCCCGCCTACGCGGGAATGACATTTTATAAAAAACATTATCAAAATCAAAACGGAAACATCAAATCCATAACCTTCTGAAAACTCTTCCTGTGTATAGGACATGGTCCGTATTTTTCTATTCTATCAAGATGTATCTTTGTTGCATAGCCCTTATGTCTGACAAAGTCATATTGAGGATAAATGCGGTGGTAGTCTTTCATTATGCTGTCCCTTATAACCTTGGCTATTATAGATGCGGCAGCAATGGAAGCGCTTTTTGCATCGCCTTTTATGATTGACTTCTGCTTTATGTCTACAGAGGAAATATTAAGGGCGTCAACCAAAACTATATCGGGTTTTTTTGAAAGGTCTGTTATTGCTTTATGCATTGCGAGTCTGGTTGCTTTAAGTATGTTAATCCTGTCTATCTCGGCTGCATCAACAATGCCTATGCCTATATCTACGGCATTAAAAAATATCTCCTCAAAAAGCCGCTCCCTTTCCTTTCCCTGTATCTTTTTGGAATCCCTCACCCCTTCTATCCTGACGCACCCGGGAAGGATTACAGATGCTGCCACTACAGGACCAGCCAGAGGCCCCCTGCCTGCCTCGTCAACCCCTGCGATTATATTGAAACCTTCATTTCTGATTAATTGGTCGTATTCGTAGGGGTCCATAAATTAAAATTCCAAATTTCAAATCACAAAATTTGAAATTTATATTTTTGTTTGGTATTTGTTATTTGGAATTTGGTTATTGAGTCACTTCCCTTGCTTTTTCCTTAACCTTTGCGTGCTTGCCTTTTTTGTCGCGCAAGTAATACAGTTTTGCCCTTCTAACATCGCCTTTTTTCAGCACTTCTATTTTCTCTATAGAAGGACAATGAACAGGGAATATTCTTTCAACACCAACACCAAACGATATTTTCCTGACGGCAAATGTTTCCCTCGCACCGCTTCCCTTCCTTGAAATTACTACTCCTTCAAAGGGCTGAAGCCTCTCTTTGTCACCTTCTGTAACCTTAACGAACAGCCTTACAGTATCACCGATATTAAAGGCGGGTATCTCTTTCTTATACCCCTCTTCTATTGCCTGTATCATGTTCATAACATTTCCTCCATTTCAGTAGTTACTTGTTATGAGTTATTGGCTATTAGTTATAAAATAATAATCAAAAAACCAATAACTAATAACAAGTAACGAATAACTTTTATTTAGTCTTTTCCGGGCAAAGCCCGTTTAATATTTCTTTGTCTTCTTCATTCAATTCGGCAATCTCAAGAATATCAGGCCTTCTCTGCAAAGTCCTCTTCAGTGCTTCCCTTCTCCTCCACCTGCATATCTCTTTATGATTGCCTGAAAGCAGAATATCCGGGATCCTCATCCCCATAAAATCAGGAGGTCTTGTGTAATGTGGATAATCAAGAATACCACATGTAAAAGACTCATCCTTTGCCGACTCCATATCACCCAACACACCTGGTATCAATCTGGCAATGCTGTCTATTATAACCAAAGCAGGCAATTCTCCGCCACTGAGCACATAATCTCCGATGGAAATTTCTTCATCTACAAGTGATTCTCTTACCCTTTCATCAATGCCCTCGTATCTTCCACAAATAAAAACCAGCCTTCTTTTTTCCTTGCTCAGTGTCTCTGCCATTTTTTGGTTGTATATTTTACCTTGAGGGCTTAGCATTATGATTAGTCTTTCCTGTCCGTCGGACTTTATTGTCCGCACTGCATTATATATAGGCTCTATTTTCATAACCATTCCTGGCCCGCCGCCGTGCGGATAGTCATCTACGCTTTTGTGTTTATCTGTAGTAAAGTCTCTGAGATTATAAACCTTTGCATCAATCAATTTTTTCTGTATAGCTTTTTTGAGAATGCTTTCGCCTAAATAGGCATGAAATATCCCGGGAAAAATAGTGATTATATCAAATCCAATAGCCATAATAAAGGCGGCATCAAAGCGTCAAAGACTTTGATGCTTTATTCTTCCTCCATAAGTTTCACTATCATCTTTTTTGCCTCTAAATCTATCTCTTCAATTACATCCTTTATTGCAGGGATGAGGTATTCCTTATTATCTCCGGCTACAACATATACATCGTTACTTCCTGTCTCAAATATCGATTTTACCTGTCCGAGATGACAGCCATCTATTGCATAAACATCCATTCCTATTATCTGGTAGTAATAATATATGCCTTCAGGCAGTTTCAGACTTGCAGACCTTTCAATTTGTATCAATGCGCTGCGGTATTTTCTGGCATCCTCAGGAGTGCTGCATCCTTCAATGCCTATCAGCAGGTTGTGTTTGTGCGGTTTCGCAAACATCAATTTTTTGCGTTCTACTAATCCTTTATGCTTGAGCACAACTTCACTCAACTCTGAAAACCGTCCGGGATCAAAAGTTAAAGGTAAAACCAGCAACTCTCCTTTCAGTCCCCATTCTTTCAGCACCCTGCCTATTGTAATAAGCTCTTCTTTATTTTCCATAAAAACAGGGGGGCGTTTATTCAAACGCCCCCTGAAATTAACCAGCAAAATCGGTGTCCCCAAAAAACGGATCCCCAGAAAGTCAAAGACTTTCTGGGGATGGAGTGTCGCAGACTTTTTGGGGTAGCAGTATTGTTCTTATTCGAGTATTTCAAGCATGCAGCGCTTGCCGAGTTTTGTGCCTGCAGCGCCTAAAATAGTCCTCATTGCGCGGGCAGTTTTTCCCTCCTTGCCGATAACCTTTCCAATGTCGCCTTGAGATACCCTAAGTTCATAAACTGTTGTTCTTTCCCCTTCAACCTCACTAACCTTAACATCATCAGGCTTATCAACAAGTGATTTAGCCATCATTTCAATCAATGTCTTCATCTTTCTACCTCCATAAGATTTGGATTCAGGGCATTAAAAAGCAATTTTAATAAATATATACTGCCACTATACCTCGGACTTTTCTAATAGTTTTTTAACTATGTCAGTAGGCTGCGCCCCACGTTCAATCCAGTATTTTGCACGTTCAGAATCAACCTTTATCTCAGATGGCTCTTTTTTGGGGTCATAGGTGCCTATAATCTCTATAAATGGTCCATCCCTTCTTGCCCGTGAGTCAGCAACTATAATTCTATAAAAAGGTTTTTTATGGGCTCCTATTCGTGAAAGTCTAATTTTTACCAAGAAGCAATCACCTCCATATCTAAATTTATCAGCATACTTAATGAGTAAAGTTAAAAATTTTAATATATTTTATCAAAATAATGCAATCATGCGTCATGAGCTAAAAGCCGAATCTCGGAAGTCTGAATCCCTTTTTGCCGCTTCCTTTAAACATCTTCATCATTTTCTTCATCTCAAGATACTGCTTGATAAGCCTGTTAACATCGGTTACTGTTGTACCGCTTCCAATAGATATCCTTCGCCTCCTGCTGCCGTTTATTATATTATAATTGTTGCGCTCCTCTGGCGTCATGGAGTTTATAATTGCCTCTATCTTAACAAACTCCTTCTCATCTACCTTTATATCTTTTATAGCCTTATTCATACCAGGTATCATGCCGAGAATATTTTCAAGAGGACCCATGCTGCGAATCTTTTTAAGATGATCCCTCAAATCCTCAAAAGAAAAACTCTCTTCTATTATTCTCTTATGGAGTTTCTCTGCCTCTTTCTGGTCAAAAGACTGCTGGGCCTGCTCAATTAAGGTAAGCACATCTCCCATACATAGTATTCTATTGGCAATCCTATCAGGATAAAATGGCTCAAGCATATCTATCTTTTCACCAGTCCCGATAAACTTTATTGGCTTGCCGGTAACGCTCCTTATAGAAAGAGCCGCCCCACCCCTCGCATCGCCATCCATCTTTGTAAGTATTATCCCGTCTATGCCTATCTTCTCATTAAAGCTCTTTGACATATTTACAGCATCCTGTCCGGTCATTGCATCGGCAACAAGCAATATCTCTTTGGGATTTACCTTTGCCTTTATACGACTGAGTTCATCCATAAGATCTTCTGCGATATGCAGCCTTCCAGCAGTATCAAAAATAACTATATCCCTGCCTTCAAGCCTTGCCTGTTTTAAAGCGCTTTCACAGAGAATTACAGGGTCTTTAATCTCTTTTGAATAAAAAACCGGTATGTCTATCTGTTTGCCAAGGTAGCTGAGTTGGTCTATTGCAGCAGGTCTCTGGAGGTCGGCTGCAACAAGCATAGGTTTTCTTCCCTCTTTTTTGAACAGCCTTGCAAGCTTGGCTGAAGTTGTTGTTTTGCCAGAGCCGTGAAGGCCGACCATCATTATCACTGTGGGGGGATTCGGTGAAAGCTGGATTTTTGTGTTAGTTGCGCCCAGCAATTCGCACAACTTTTCATAGACTATTTTTACTACTTGCTGTCCCGGAGAAAGACTCTCAAGGACTTCTTTGCCAACCGCCCTGTCCCTTACATGTTGAATAAAGTCCTTCACAACCCTAAAGTTTACATCAGCCTCAAGAAGGGCAAGTCTTATCTCTTTAAGGGCTACATCAACATCTTCTTCCTTAAGCAGCCCCCTGCTTTTTAATTTCTTAAATATAGAGTCAAGTTTTTCACTCAGGCTTTCAAACATCTTTGAAACCTTTCCATTAACCTGCAATAAGTGTGTCTATCTTAGCCTTAAGCTGCGGCTTAGGCACAGCGCCCACAATGTGGTCAACCTTCTGTCCATCCTTAAAAAACATAATTGTTGGAATGCCCATTATTTTATATTTACTCGCAACATCAGGATTTTCATCTGTATTCAGTTTGCCGACCTTTATTTTCCCTGCATACTCTTTTGCCAGTTCTTCAACTGTCTGGGCTATCATTCTGCATGGGCCGCACCATACTGCCCAGAAATCTACCATAACAAGACCGTTTGTCTGTAAAACCTCCTTATCCCAGTTAGCGATTGTGAGTTCGACAATTCCTTCAGCCATAAAATCCTCCTTTTTAGCTCTTGTGTAATGTCAAAAGTTTTTTGTATATTTACTCTAATGTAACCCTCGTGTCATTTCGACGACCCTTTCACTACTTGTCATTTCGAGCGCAGCGAGAAATCTGTTAATTTTTTCATAAAATTTTTGACATTACCAGCTCTTGGCTATGAGCTATGAGCTTAATTATATTTTCTATGTAAACATTTTGTCAATTTTACAGGCGCTCTACTCTATTTCTACCTTTGTTTTTAGCGATATATAATGCGTCATCAGCCCTTTTTATCAAACTAAATAGATCATCGTCTTTCCTGTATTCGGAAACCCCAAAACTTGCTGTTATTTTTTCTATATTCTTAAATGCACTACGCTCTATTATGTCTCTAAGTTTCTCGGCAAAGCCGGCTGCATCGGCAATATCGGTTTCAGGCATGAGTATGCAGAATTCCTCCCCTCCATACCGTGCAAATATATCTGTTTTCCTGATATGTTTTTCAACAAGCATTGCCAGTTCACAGAGAACACTATCTCCAGCTTGATGCCCAAAAATGTCATTAACATTCTTAAAGTGGTCTATATCCAGCATAACTACTGACAACTTTCTCTCATATCTTGCTGCCCTATCTATCTCTCTCCTTATCTCTTCATTAAAGTGTCTCCTGTTATAGATATTCGTTAAAGGGTCTTTTATCGCAAGGCGCATGATTTCCTGATCGCTCATCATTTTCTGAAATCTGACTACAAACTCTTCGGCAGCAAACGGCTTGTTTATAAAATCGCTCGCTCCTGCTTTTATAGCCTCATCAGGCGGATGCTTGCCTGCATAGCCTGTTATCACCATAACCGGCATGAGGGGGTATTTTCTGGAAATCTCTCTTGTCAGGCTTATTCCGTCCATATCCGGCATTACAACATCTGTAATTACAGCACTATATTCTTCGCTGTCCATTTTAGCAAGGGCTTGCTTTCCGTCAAAGGCTACATCGCATTTATATCCATTAGAGGACAGCAGGGTTGCGAGCATATCCCTTGTCACAGGCTCATCATCAACTATAAGGACTTTATATCCGCGTTTTTTCATATAAAAGCTTCTACAACGACAAACTCTTTTATAATAACATAAGAGCGCAAACAATATCCGGACCATAATCCCGTAGGTAAACTTTAGATCATGGACAGCAGGTGTGCTGAAAGGCCTTTACACTCGGAATATTCAACTGCATTGTCTTAAATCCGTTATCTACAACATTGATCACTTATTAGGCGAAGCCTCTTTTATCTCTGGCTTAAATTAAAAATAACATATTGTAAAAGTGATCGACATCCATTGTTACGGATTATGGTCAATGGAAAAGATAAGACACATAT
>DBNT01000144.1 GCA_002299835.1 Nitrospiraceae bacterium UBA665
CCTATGTCTATTTCTGGGTATGGTGTCCCCAGAATTTTCCCCTTTTTTTATTTTTCTCTTTCGCTTTTTGTTTCTCTTTTCAAAGTTATTCTGTTTATGGTAGACTGCCCTAGATATGTATATTATGTATATTACAAGTAATCTGATTTTAGGAGGATAGTTTTAATGGAAACCATCACCATAAGCCGAAATGAGCTTAAAAAATTAATGCGGGAAACTTTTATTGATGTTTTAACTAACAGAAAGGATTTGGTAGAAGATGCTGTAATAGAGGCCTTTGAGGATATCGGACTGGGCATCGCAATGGAAGAAGGACGAACCAGTGAATATATAGATGAGAAAGAGTTCATACGAAAACTGGACACTAAAATCAAAAGTGCAAAGTGAAATTCAGGATAGAAAAGTCATTTGATAAAGATGTTGATAAAATTAAAGACAAGAAATTATTGAAGAAATTACGAACTTTTATTTCCACAATTGAAAATACCGAAACTATTCATCAAATACCACTTATAAAGAAAATTGAAGGTTATGATTCATTTTACCGGATAAAAATTGGTGACTACCGATTAGGCATGGAAGCGGTCTCGAATAAAGAAGTAGTACTCATAAGATTTTTACATAGAAAAGACATTTATAGATATTTCCCAAAGAGAGGGTAAACAACCCCAGATGGCAGGCTTGATGACGGAAAATATGGGATGTGTCCCTAATTTATACTAATTTATATCCTAACGTTGCGTTATATGGTGCGGATAGCCTGGCGCTATCACTCTTGCAATTCTTGCCATGCACTAAAGCGCCATTCGGGACACTTCCCATATTTGTGAAAGCGTATGACGAAAGATGTGAGAAATATGGCCAAAATGCCCGAAAAAGAGTGGAGGAGGAATTTACGATGAAATTAATGATTTATGATGAAATTGATGATGGATAGAGTTTTATCAGTTTACCTGTCTGCGTGTCCGCACAGGCAGATAAACAGGTGACAGATAATAAAACTAAGTGAGCGGAGGTGTTATATTATGAAAAAGGCATTAATCACAGGTATCAGGGGTCAGGACGGAGCATATCTGGCTCAATTATTGCTTGAGAAGGGCTATAGTGTTCTGTGATATAATGAAGGCATAAATCAGGTGGAGGTTATCAGCCATATGAACATACATTTAAAAATTGAGATTTTTAAGGAAGATGATGTCTATGTCGCCCTTGCGCCAGAATTAAATGTGTCGAGCTTTGGTGAGACAATAGATGAGGCAAAAGCATCTCTAAAAGAGGCAATAGAGGCATTTGTTGAAGCATGCGAGCAAATGGGAACATTGGATGAGGTTCTGGAGGAGTCTGGCTTTCATAAAATAAATAATGTCTGGACTTTTAAGAAACCTGTTGCTGAAGAAGAATTTGCACTTGCCATATAAGAATGCCCGATAGAAAAATTATCCCTGTCCATTATGAGATACTGATTAAGATTTTCGAGATTGACGGTTTTGTTGTCCAGAGAAAGAAGGGGGACCACATCATAATGACAAAGCTGGGGATCAAACGGCCTCTTGTAATAAAGACCAGTCCGAGGCTTGTTCCAGTTACACATATCCGCACTAATATGACAACTGCCGGAATGAGTAGGGAGAGGTTTTTTGAATTGCTGGAGAAGGCAGGATGAGTAATGCGTAGTGCTTATAAGCAGGTGACAGATAATAAAACTAAGTGAGCGGAGGCGTTGTATTATTATGAAAAAGGCATTAATCACAGGCATCAGGGGTCATTGCGAGCCCACCCCTGATTAGGTCGGGGTCACAATGACAAACTTTCGTTTTACTCAAAACTGTAAACAACGCGTGAAAATCTAACAATTCAGAATAGCGAGAGGTGGTTTTTATGAAGGAGGAGAATCTTTTAAATCGTATAACCGTCAATCCGGAAGTAATGGTCGGTAAACCCACTATCAGAGGGTTAAGGATAACTGTAGAGCAGATATTAAAGGCGCTTGCAGGGGGAGTCACGGCAGAAGAACTGCTCGAGGATTATCCAGAACTTGAAAAAGAAGATATTCAGGCATCTATTCTTTATGCCTCTGAACTTGTGAATGAAGAACAGGTTTTTGCTGTCCGTTAAAAACAATATCCTTTCTATGACTACCAAACTGAAATTCTTGGTGGATGTCGGAGTCGGCAGGAAAGTTGAGAAGTGGCTTGAAGAAAATGGTCATGATATTAAATGCATGCGGGATATAAATCCAAAGGCCGACGATTCCGAGATATTGCATCTTGCTGTTACAGAAGACCGAATGGTAATCACAATGGACAAGGACTTTGGCGAGCTTGTCTATAATTCCGGCAAATTGCATTCTGGCGTGTTGATACTGAGGCTTGAAGACTCAGACGGAAGTCGGAAGGTTGAAGTTGTGAAAAAGATTTTATCCGAGCACTCCGGGAGATTGTACGGAAAATTCTGCGTGTTTCAGGGAGAACGACTAAGAATAAAAGGTTGAACAGTTGAATCAAAGAGAGATTGGGGTTATGCACCTGAATATGCAGAGGGGATGTGGCTGATGCTTCAGCAAGACAATCCCGATGATTATGTTTTGGCAACAGGTGAAACACACACAATAAAAGAGTTTGTGGAAGATGCCTTTAAGGCTGCCGGATATGAGATTGTATGGGAAGATCATTCAAAAGCTAAAATAGAGAAGTTTATATACGCTTCAAGTGAGGAAACAATGCCTTTTCGAAGAGATTATTTTTGGAGGCAATTCGTCAGACCCGTTG
>DBNT01000070.1 GCA_002299835.1 Nitrospiraceae bacterium UBA665
TATCGCCATTTTTGGGGGATAAATTTACCTTGCAGATAAAGGGATCATTTGGTATATTTATGCTATGGAGTCGGGGGTGAAAAAGATGAGGGAAACCATGCATTTTTTAAAATTTACAATCAGTCTTTTAATCCTTTGCATTTTTACTCTTCATGCACAGGCACAAGAGATATTGCCGCAGATCATCAAAAAGATTGAACCTTCTACTGTTGTGATTATTACTTATGATAAGAAAGGTTCGGTTATTGGTCGGGGAAGTGGTTTTTTTATCAGTAAAGATGGTGATATTATCACAAATAGACATGTGCTTGCAGGCGCTTTCCGTGCAGAGGTAAGAACAGTTGATGGAAAGTTTTATCCTATCACCCTGATTGTTGCTGAAGATAAAGATGCTGATATCGTCAGGGCAGCAGTAAATATTCCGGCAAAATTAGTTAGTCCTTTATCAGTAAGCAGTTCTATTCCTCAAGTTGGAGAACGAATCGTAATAATCGGCAGTCCATTAGGTCTTGAAAGAACAGTCTCAGACGGCATTATCTCGGCTGTGCGGGATGTGCCTGAATTTGGGAAGATTATTCAGTTTACAGCGCCCATATCTCCAGGCTCAAGTGGCAGCCCTGTGGTAAATATGAAAGGTGAGGTTATTGGTGTAGCAACCTTTCAAATAATTGAAGGACAAAACCTTAACTTTGCCATTTCAGGGGAACGGATAGCCCAACTTAAAAGGGATAAAAAAAGCAAAACACTTAATGAATGGGAAATAAGCAGAACCAAGGATTGGCTTGATACTGCCGAAGGGTTATATTTTTCAGGACTCTTTTTTATTTCGGAAGGTGACCATGAGAGGGCTATCCATTATTTTAAAAAGGCTATAGAAAAAAACCCACGATATGCAGAAGCCTATTTTTATATCGGATATTGTTATGGCAAACTTGGTCGCTTTAGAGAAGCAATAGAAGCCCATAAGCAAGCAATTCGTATAAAGCCTGATGATGCAGATGCGCACCACGGTCTTGGTGTGTCTTATGACAGGCTTGGCCGCCTTACAGAAGCAATAGAAGCCTTTAAGCAAGCAATTCGTATAAAGCCTGATTCTGCAGATGCGCACTTCAATCTGGGAGTGGCTTATGGCAGGCTTGGCCGCTGGACAGAAACAATAAAATCCTATAAGCAAGCAATTCGTATAAAGCCTGATTATGCAAAGGCGCACTACAATCTTGGTTTGACTTATTTGGCAATTGGAGATAAGGGCGCGGCACTAGATCAATATAAGATTCTTAAAGATTTAGATAGAGATTTTGCTAATAGACTCTTTAATTTGATTTATGAGTAATAGAAATGGGTTAACAAGCTTACTATGACACTGCTATCCTGAGACTGCTGAAGGATGAGCCTAAACCGACATAAGGGTCATAAGGGTCTTGCTTTTTAGCATTTGAAGGAAAATTGAACGGATTTATTTTAAGAATGCCCGCAACGGCAGATAACAGAGTGCTTGAGGTTAAATAACCAAAGGCTACGCCCTTCTCAAGCACTCAAACCGTTAGGCGAAAGAACAAGCGATATAAATATCTGATTTGATATACTATAAGTAAGGCTGTGACAGTGAGAAGGTCAGAGGGTCAAACCTAAATAATACATTTTAAACCGACAGGTCAGAGAAACCGACATAAGGGTCAGGTCTTGCTTTTTAGCATTTGAAGGAAAATTGAACGGATTTATTTTAAGAATGCCTACAACGGACGGCTAAAATTAATTAATTAAATGGGACGGTTCTATTTATTAAATGTTAAATGATAAGCCCGCAACAGGCAGATAACATGTTAAAATAATAAAACACCATAATAAGGGGGCTGTTCAATAACAAAGGCCGTTTTTTGTCATTCCCGCGTAAGCGGGAATCCAGACGCCGTTCCCACGAAGGTGGGAAACCAGTTCCTTTGTTACTGGATTCCCCGATCAAGCACGCCCTCTGATTTGTTCAGGGGGTCGGGGAATGACAGTTGCGGTAAGCTAAAAGTGAGCATCTTTGCAGAACCTTGATTTTCAAGGCTTTGTGAGTTATTGAACAGGTTCTATAAGACAAAAAAAAGGGGGGGGTGATTTAGATGTCAACAATCAAAGAGTCTGTTATGTCGTTGGTAAAAGACATGCCTGAAAATTCTACTTTAGAGGATATAATGGAATCCCTTTATGTAAAACAAAAAATATTAAAAGGACAAAAACAGTTAGAATCTGGTCAGTTTTATACACATGAAGAAGCGAAGGAAATTATAAAAGAATGGCTAAAATAAAGTGGTCAAAAGACTCAATTGAAGACCTAAAAGAAATATGCAGGTTCATTGCTTTAGACTCACCATATTACGCTACTCTGTTAAGCGAGAGAGTTTTTGAGATGGTTGAACATCTGGAGTTGTTTCCTGAGATGGGTAGAGGTGTACCAGAATCCGATGCCCCTAATGTTAGAGAATTGATTTACAAGAGCTACAGAATTATATATCAGATTAAAGAAGGGTATTTAGAAACTATTACTGTGATTCATGGGAGTAGGTTGCTAAAGTTAAAACCTTCAAGAACTGATAATTAAAGAGGGAAAGTCTTTGCTTGCACCGACAGATAACATGGCGGAAAAGACTGTCGTGCAAACCTTATCTTGTAATATGTTTGTGACATAAATAGGAACAGCCTGACAGCGACCATTAAAAATGAACTTTACCCCACAACAGCAGATAAAATAACGGAAGAAATAAGAAAAGGTGTCAAGTCTTGACATTTGACTTTATGTGAATAAAGGGGAAGTATTTATGCCCGCACCGGCCAGATAACAGAGTGCTTGAGGTTAACACCCAAGACTTCTTTATTGCAGGGAATACTATTATGTTATAATTTGAATACAAGAAAGGGGGTTGTTGTGGCAATAGCTAAACAAGAAGTTTTTGAGTTAATAAAAGACCTACCAGATGAAGTAGATATTGACGAGATTATATATCGGCTTTACCTAAGGCAAAAACTTGAGAGTGCAGAGAAAGACATTCGTGAAGGTCGACTTGTTTCACATGAGGAAGTCGTCAAGGAGACTTCTAAGTGGTTTACAAAATAAAATGGAGTATACGAGCACTCAATGATTTACATGATGTCTATGAGTTTATTGCAAAAGACTCAAGGCGATATGCTCAAATACAAGTTGAAGATATTCAAAACTCTGCCTTAAATCTTACCAGTTTCCCACTTATGGGGCGTATTGTATCTGAATTTCCACATTTAGCATATCGTGAAATTTTAGTTGGCAACTATAGAGTGATTTATAGATTTGAAGAAGAACAAAGTCTGGTAATTATAATGGCTGTAGCACACGGAAGACAATTGCTTAAAATCTCTCGGCTCAAATGAGAAAAACAAGATTATATTTTTGCCCGCAACAGCAGATAACATGACTGAAAAGACTGTCGTGCAAACCTTCAGGGCTTCTTTTCCGCCAAGAAAGTTATATGCAATTGAACGCTGAGGATGGTAAAATTAGATAATGAAGAAAACCTCTATATATGTGGACACATCAGTAATTGGTGGTTGTTGTGACCCTGAATTTCAAAAAAATAGAAAAAATAGAAAAAATAGAAAATAGGAGAAAATAGGGACAGCGACTATTAAAAATGAACTTTACCCCACAACAGCAGATAACAGCGAATAAATATGTCAAACCAAAATAAAAATGTCCTGTTTTCATTTTGGTTTGACCCGAGGCAATTCGTTGACTTGCGGATTATGGTTATTTTATCTATAATATGTTTGCATGGCGCAGGCAATATCCATAGAGACATATCAACTAACTCGGCAGGGAAGAGGCTGCAAAGGTCGCCTCTGCAATTGAGGTGAGTTTTGAGGTTATAGAGAGAAAGGCAGAAGCTGTAGCCTTACAAAAAAAGCTTGAGTTAAAAGATGAACTGACAAAAGAGCTTGCTACAAAGGCAGAGCGGAAGGCGTGTCAGGCGCTACTATACTGGGTGATGGGTGTTGATATTGATAATAGATGTGCTTTGTCTTGTCCAGTCTGCTGAAAAAGAATTAATAACTTAACAAAGGAGGCATGATTATGAAGTGGGGCAATATCAAATTAGGCAAAAAGATTATGCTTGGCATCGGAGTTGTGATAGCGATACTTGTGATTGTGGCGGTATGGTCAATAATGGGCATAAGCAGGATGATAAGCGATGGCATTCAGATTGCCAGCGGCAATCAACTGCAAAAAGAGATTCGGCAGTTAAAGCTTGACCACCTGGTATGGTCTCATAGTGTGAAGTTATATGTTTACAATCCAGATGAAAAAAGGCTTTTTGTTGAGCTCGACCCTACCCAGAGCAACTTTGGCAAGTGGTATTACGGAGAAGGCAGGGAAAAAGCCGAAAAGATGCTGCCCGCAATAAAAAAGCAGTTAGCTGCAATTGAAGATCCGTATAAAAAACTTTATGAGTCGGTTTCCAATGTAAAGAGACTGAGAGAAGAAGAAGGAAATCCGATTGCTGCTCGGAATTATTTTGAGACTACAGCAATGACTTATCTGTCTAATGTTTTGTCACTTCTATTTGAGATGGAGAATATAAGCAAGGAATATATCCTCTCCAAAGAAAAGAACATGATAACGGCGGCTGCAAACACCCGCACAATAGTTATAGCAATAAGCATTATTGCAGTGATTGCAGGACTCGGCTTCGGAATTGTAATAACGAGGTCGATAACAAAACCCATATCTCAGGGGGTGCAGTTTGCCAAATCCATTGCTGAAAGAGATTTAACAAAAGATATTGATATTATGCAAGAAGATGAGATAGGGCAATTAGTTGATGCCCTTAACTCAATGGCTGGAAATCTGAGACGGGTGGTTGCTGATGTGAAATCCACTGCTGACAATGTTGCATCAGCAAGCAATCAATTAAGCGCCAGTTCAGAACAGATGTCCAGAGGAACTGCAGAACAATCAGGCAGGGCATCGCAGATAGCAACTTCATCTTCTGAGATGTCGCAAACAGTTATAGACATAGCAAAGAACGCGTCAAACATAGCATCTGCTGCCGTAGACGCAACAAAGACAGCGCAGGATGGAGGAGATATAGTTAATAAGTCAGTTCAGGAGGTTAAGGCAATTGCGGACACAGTGAGTGAAACAGCAAAAATGGTATCTTCTTTGGGCGAGAGGTCAAAACAGATAGGAGAGATAGTCAGCGTTATTAATGACATAGCAGACCAGACCAATCTCCTTGCATTAAATGCAGCCATAGAGGCAGCAAGGGCAGGAGAGCAGGGAAGGGGATTTGCAGTAGTTGCAGATGAGGTGAGGAAACTTGCAGAAAGGACAGCAAAGGCAACATCAGAGATAGGCGATATGATAAAGGCAATACAGGATGAAGTTAATAAGGCTGTTACATCCATGAATGATGGGACAAAAAGGGTAAATATTGGTGTGGAATTATCAACTCAGGCAGGCAATGCCCTGCATGGCATAGTAAAAAGCGTTAATAATCTACAGACCATGGTTTCACAGA
>DBNT01000038.1 GCA_002299835.1 Nitrospiraceae bacterium UBA665
GAGACAAGCAGAAATGCTCCCGCCCGCCTGTGCGGACACGCAGACAGGTCAAGGGAGGGGAAAGTTACCCACTTGAAATGAGAAAGAACCGAAAATAATTTATTCCTTATTAAAGACTGCTGCGCTGTTGCTCTGCTGCACTATTTTTTGATGCCATACCTGCTTTACTTGCTTACGGATTATGGTATTATAAGCTATTAAGGTTTAAGAGGATGTCATAATCTATATTAGAAAATTTCGCTGTATGATTATGTAGGAATAAACAAATGAAAAGCTTAATAAAAGTGCCGGTTTGCATAGTTGTCATTTTAGCTATAGGGATAATTTCAGGGTATTCTGCTTTTCAATTATTGACTTTCAGTAGAACAGTTTCAGTGCCTGATATAAGGGGCAAGGATATAGTAGAGGCAAATAATACCCTGAGAAACAAGGGTCTGCATATAAGATTTGAAGGTAAAGATTATGATATTAATGTGTCAGAAGGGCATATAATACGACAGGATATTCCTCCTGGTCATACTGTAAAAACAGGCAGAGAGGTGGGGGTTGTCTTAAGTAAAGGTCTGAGGGTCAGATATGTCCCAGATGTGGTGGGCAAGTCTCTTGATACCGCAAGATCTTTATTGGAAGAAAGAGGGATAAGGATAAACAGAATTATTTATGTCCATGCAGACAATACAGCGAGAGATACAATACTTGCCCAGAGACCTGAGCCTAATGAGAAGGGAAAGGACACCTTCAATATTATTGTTAGTCTTGGAGACTTTGAAAGGAGGTAAATTGGTCAAGATAGCCCCTTCTATATTATCAGCAGATTTTTTGAGGCTTCAAGAGGAAATAAAGGCTGCTGAAACTGCAGGAGTAGACATGCTTCATCTGGATATAATGGACGGCTATTTTGTGCCAAATATTACAATAGGGCCTGCAGTTACTAAAGCAATAAGAAGTATAACTGACCTGCCGCTTGATGTTCATCTTATGATTGACTGCCCCGATAAATTTGTAGATGACTTTATAAAGGCAGGAGCAGACTACATAACAGTGCATGTGGAGGCATCCACGCATCTTCACAGAACTATTCAAGGCATAAAAAGCAAGGGGATAAAAGCAGGGGTATCTTTGAATCCTGCTACCCCTATCTGTAGCCTTGAATATATCATGCAGGATATTGATATGGTGCTTTTGATGTCAGTAAATCCTGGCTTTGGGGGGCAGGAATTTATCCCGGCTGTGATGGACAAAATAAGGGCAGTTGAAAACATTATAAGCGAAAAAAAGCTAAATGTGCTTATTGAAGTTGACGGAGGCATAAAGCCGGATAATGCAAAACTAATTGCAGAGGCTGGAGCGGATATTCTTGTTATGGGGTCTGCTTTTTTTAACTCAGGGGATTATAAGGGATTAATGAAAAGGCTCAGGGAGATGTTAAACAGTGGAAAATAAGATATTCAGTCTAATCAGAGAAGCAGAAAGATTCAGAACAAAGGCAAAATATACCGAAGCGCTTAAGCTTTTTAAAAAGGCAAAGGCTTTTAGCGGAAAATATAGCGACTTGAGCGGTATGCTTGATTCTACCATTGCTATGGCTGATATTTACCGGATAACAGGCGACTTTGACCGAGCTATAAGGAATTACGAAGACGCCTTGAATATAGCAGAAACAATGCATGATGACCTAACAGCAGCAGATTCTATGACAGGACTTGGATTGTCTTTGCGTGCCATAGGGATGTGGAGAGATGCGATAAAGTTTATTAAAACTGCAAGAAAGGTATATGAAATGGATAGGGACAAAAAAGGCATTGCTTTTTCCCTTTGGGCAGAGGCTGGAGCTTTGAGGGTTAAAGGAGATATAAATGGCGCAATAAACAGGTTTAAAAAATCCAGAAATATCTTTTCTTCTATAAAATATCAATCAGGCATAGCCTATGCGATTTGCGGTCTTGGCGGGGCATACAGGATTGCCGGCAAATATGGAGATTCGCTTCGGTATTATAAGCAGGCAAATGAGATATTCAGAAAAGTCAGGGACAGATTTGGCCTTGCATATTCTTATTGCGGCATTGGCAATGCTTACAGAATGAAGGGCAATTTTGCAGATGCGCTTAAATATTTTAAAAAGGCTACTCAGCTTTATAAAAAAATAGGGGATATTGTCAGCTTTTCATACACACTCTTGAGCCTTGCGAGTCTCCAAAAAATAAAAAATAACTTTACAGGCACAAGGGCATTTATAAAGGAAGCGCTGAAAAATTTCAGACGCACAAAAGATCCGAGGGGCATTATATATTGTTACCTTATAATTGGGGAGATGAAGCTTATTGAAGGCAGAAAAAACACTGCTAAAAAATATTTTCTTTATGCCTTTGACAATTCTGAAAAACATGGCTTTATGCTTGAAAAGTGCCACGCTGCTTTGCTCTTACATCATGCCGGAGATTTGAAGCATAGAGGAATGGCTGACTTTAAGCCTGCTTCTTGCTATAAAAAGATAGGGGTCAGTGTAAATTTTTCTATTCCTTTTAACATGCCCTGAACCAGTAAAATGCATTTATATGGAGGCATAGATAGATAAAAGTCTTTACAATTCGCAGTTTTTTTAAAACAATCCAGTGAATTAGTCTTTTATTTATTTTATTTGATATGTTATTTTTACGAGCCTCAACAAGGTGGCGACGCAAAGCTTTTTATCTATGCTATGCCCCCATATCTTTGGAGGTTAATTGTAGAGGCATTCGAGAAATAGCAAAAAAACAAAGGAATGTCATTCCGAACCCCTCGCTTGTCATTCCGAGCGGAGCGAGGAATCTCGTCTTTCCGCTCGGGACAGGCTCCGTGAGGAATCTTTTATTATCAATGGCTTATAAGACCCCTCGCGGAGTTTATCCCGAACGATAGAATAAGATTCCTCGCCCGCCTCGGAATGACAGAGAGAGGGGCTCGGAATGAC
>DBNT01000066.1 GCA_002299835.1 Nitrospiraceae bacterium UBA665
CCCTCCCGCAAGGGGAGGGGGAAAATAATTTTTGACAATAAGCCCTGCAAGGGGAGGGGGAAAATAATTTTTGACAATAAGCCCTGCAAGGGGAGGGGGATTTAATGGGATAACGGTTCTCTATCAGGGAACTATCTTCTCTCCCCTCCCTAGACGGGAGGGGATTAAGGGGAGGGTGATGTATTTTCATGCTCCTTTGTGAGCCATTGGCTCATGAGTGTTTTTTACGAAAGAACCAAAATATATGGTAGGTGCGGTAAGAAGAGGAGTCTTTGAGCTTTGCCTGCCATATAAAATCGCTCAATTTAGGTTTGAGTTAATCAACTGTTAAAATTCTTGAAATTTCCCTATATCTTTCAGATGTCTTCTGTATTATATCTTCCGGAAGCTCCGGGGCAGGCGGCATTTTATTCCAATTAATTGAAAGCAAATAATCCCTCACAATCTGCTTGTCAAAACTGTTTTGTTTTTTTCCATGCTGGTAATCCTTAATTGACCAGAACCTTGATGAATCAGGGGTAAGCAATTCATCAATCAAAATTAATTTATCTTTTTCTCCTGACTCTTGACTCTTGACTCTTGACTTTTTATATATTCCAAATTCCATTTTGGTATCCGCAATAATTATTCCCTTTTTCTCTGCTATTTCCCTGCCTTTTTTATAAACTTTAAGGCTGGCATCCTTTAACTTTTCTCCAATATTATCTCCCACAATTTTCTTCATCTCCTGAAAACTTATATTTATATCATGCCCTTCCTCTGCCTTTGTGCTCGGCGTAAATATAGGCTCAGTAAGCCGTGATGATTCAACAAGACTGTCGTGAAGCTTAATTCCACAAACAGTCCCCTTCTCTTTATACTCTTCCCATCCAGAGCCAGAAAGATAGCCCCTCACAACGCACTCAACAGGCAAGGGCTTTGTCCTTTTTACGAGCATGCTCCTGCCGTGAAGAATGTCTTTATATTTCCCCAAAACAGAAGGATATTCATCCACATCGGCAGTAACAATATGATTTTCTATGATGTCTTCAGTATGTTTAAACCAGTAAAGGGATATTTGTGTTAAAACTTTGCCCTTATCAGGAATGCCGTTTGGCAAAACAACATCAAAGGCAGAAACCCTGTCTGTAGCAACAATCAAAAGATAATCTTCAATCTCATAAACATCTCGCACCTTGCCGCGCCTAAGAAGCCTTACATCGCTAAAATTTGTTTGCATTACGATGTCAGACATTTCTTTGGGGGAGTTATAATTCCCTTATCACCATTTCTGTCATTGCAATTCCGAGCCTATCAGCCTTGTTGAAACTGAACTTTAGCACCTTTCTTGCCTTTCTATACTCATGAACTTCTTGGTAAGGAGAAGCAGATAAGATTTTTTTCTTAAATCCTCTGTCAGACATCTCTTTGTTATAGAAATCTATAACAGACCTGAACTCCGCCTTGCCCTTATAGCCGACTGTTCTTTTCCCATCCTTTATATCAAATGAGACTCTAACCATATTAGGGTAACGCGGAATTCCGGCAATATCCTCTCCGCTTACATCTTTTTTGGGTATTTCTTCACCAGGGATAATGCCTTTTATCTTTTCTGTAACATCAGGAGGCACTACCTCTTTAGCTTTTTCCTCTATCCCTGGCAATATCCCTCTTGCCTTTTCTATTGCGCCTCCAGCTATTTTTTCAACTTCTGCCACCCAGTGAGGCAGTTTCCCTGAGACAATCCCAATTCCAGCAATTAAAGCCCACCCCAATAAAACAAGGGCTGCCACTGTAACAATTACTGCTGCTATACCGCCGCCAACCAACAATAACTTTTTCACCCTAAAAACCTCCTTTGCTGTAGTTTAGCAAATTTTGAGCTTTGGTCAGGCGTCTCGCCTGACATTAAAAGCATTATTTTTTAATAAGTTATAATTTTTGCTAAGCTACTGCTCCTTTATTTAAAATCAGGATAATTTGATGTCTCAAGGGCTAAAATCCTATTATTTAGGTC
Source organism: Nitrospiraceae bacterium UBA665 (assembly GCA_002299835.1). GTDB lineage: Bacteria > Nitrospirota > Thermodesulfovibrionia > Thermodesulfovibrionales > Dissulfurispiraceae > UBA665. Next base: position 1,997 of record DBNT01000066.1, read on the forward strand.
TGGATGTGTTGCAAACAGCGCTGCCAGACCGCGCCTTCTTGAGCCTGATATGCCAAAGGCAGCAAGTTTGTCAGGCAAATGCGGCTGCCGTATGGATGCCTTCAAGGCCTCCAGAGCGCCTATCATCGGCTTTCTGCCTACTAAAGCCGCTGCTCCACTGTCTGCCCTGTATTCCCTTTTTCTTGAGAAATAAAAGACAACTATTGAGGCTAATATAGCAAGCACAATCTCAGCGACAATAGTAGTTATCCAGAAGGCAGGGCCGTGTCCCTCTGTATTTCTAAACACAACCTTGTCAACAGTATGTCCTATGACTCTGGAAAAGAAAAGAACAAATGTATTTATCACACCTTGAATCAGCGCCAGTGTAATCATATCTCCATTGGCAGCGTGCGCCACTTCATGGGCTAAAACTGCCCGCACCTTTTCTTTATCCATCCTTTTTAAAAGTCCTGTAGATACAGCAACAAGGGCATTATTTCTGCGCGCACCGGTTGCAAAGGCATTCATGTCATCTGCATGGTATATAGCGACTTCTGGCATTCCTATTTTTGACTTTTCTGCCAGCTCAGATACAGTTCTTATAAGCCATCTTTCTGTTTCATTTGCAGGCTCTTTTATAACATGAGCGCGTGTCATTCTTTTTGCAGTCCATTTTGATAAGGCAAGGCTTATAAAAGCGCCGCCCATGCCAAATACGGCCGCAAATATAATTAATGACTGTAAGTTAAGCCCATATGGCGTAAGAAAAGGCTCTACACCCAAAAGCCTCATAGACATACTTAAGATTATTAGTATGGCGATGTTAGTTATTAAAAAATAGCCAACTCTACGCATTTTTTTACCTCCTTAGCTATAAATATTTTAAAATATCCGACATTATGCTGTCTACCCTGTTAAGCCTTATATAGTATTCTTTCTGATTTGCCACCGTTTTATCAACTTCCCTTTTTTGGTTCTTTCTCATTTCAAGTGGGTAAGTCCCCTCCCTTTTACCCCTCCCCCTC
>DBNT01000115.1 GCA_002299835.1 Nitrospiraceae bacterium UBA665
TCTCCTACCCTCTTTTTCAATTGCTTTATAAACCCGGGATTCGTCCAGGGGACCTTCCTTTAGTTCCTTCTTGCTGAAGATAACCGTTGATATAAAACAATCATAAGCAAGGTTGGTCTCAAACACGATATCATCTATAAGCGACTCGGTAGCAGGAGTGTATTCTTCAACCTCAATCATAATATCAATATCAGAAGCTGATGAGGCATCCCCTCTCGCTCTTGAACCGAAAAGACGAAAGTCGATAAGTTTTATCTTTTCCTCCAGAACGGCCTTCAGTCTTAGAACAGCCTCTTTTTCTTTTTTATTAAGCATACCCTTCATCATAACTCAAGCATACCTGAGCTTAAATCCTTTTACAATAAAGCATGAATGTCATTTTTTTATCAATTCTACATTCTATAACTTCCACTTACGAAGTGGCAATGATATGAAGTGGCAATGATATTTACAAAACATTATTGGACTTGAACTTCTTTTTCAATCCTTTCTATATCTGCCTCTACCATTATCCTCACCAGCTCTTCAAATTTAATTTTAGGTTCCCATCCAAGTTTTTCTTTGGCCTTTTGAGGATTTCCAATCAATACATCAACCTCTGCTGGTCTATAGAATTCAGGAGAAACTTCAACCAAAACTTTTCCTGATTTTTTATCTATTCCTTTAGTATTTACACCTTCTCCTTCCCATACAATCTCATATCCGGCAGCCTTAAAGGCATTTTCCACAAACTCCTTTATTGTGTGTGTTTCACCGGTTGCCAAAACATAATCATCGGGATTGTCTTGCTGCAGCATCAGCCACATCCCTTCTACATATTCAGGTGCATAACCCCAATCTCTCTTTGATTCAAGATTTCCAAGCACAATTTTATTCTGCTGACCTTTGATAATCTTTGCTATGCCATTAGTGATCTTCCTTGTCACAAATTCTAAGCCCCTCAATGGTGACTCATGATTGAATAGAATTCCAGAACATGCAAACATATTATATGATTCCCTGTAATTTACAGTCATCCAGTGTCCGAAGAGTTTAGCTACTCCATAAGGGCTTCTTGGATAGAATGGTGTCTTTTCAGTTTGCGGCATTTCTTGGACCTTTCCAAACATTTCACTTGTAGATGCCTGATAAAACTTAATCTTTGGATTTACCGTCCTTACTGCCTCAAGGATTCTCAGAGCTCCGATGCCTGTAACATCAGCAGTAAATATAGGCTCTTCAAAGGAAAGGGCAACAAAGCTCTGTGCACCAAGGTTATATATCTCATCTGGCTGTATCCTTTCTATTGCCCTATAGATATTTGTAAACTCAAGGAGCTCTAAAGGAATAAATTTTATTCTATCATCTATCCATAAATACTTCAGTCTATTTAGATGCAGGTCTGATGTCCTCCTGAATGCTCCATAAACCTCATATTCTTTTTCAAGAAGTAATTTTGAAAGATAAGCCCCATCCTGTCCAGTAATGCCTGTGATTAATGCCTTTTTCATAATATAACACCTCCGCTCACTTAGTTTTACTGATTAACTCATAATAGATTTTCTCGATTCTTAAATTGCTTGACTCCCAAGAATATTTATTCTTAATGGCTTCAGGTGCTTTTTGAGCAATATTATTTTGCAAGTCTTTATTCATAAGAATTTCCAGTACCTTATCTGCAAACTTTTCAGGTTCATCTGCTACAAAAAGACCTTCTTCCTCATTAAGATTAATAACTCCCTTACCAATTGAAGTGGTTACTACCGGAACTCCACACGCCAAAGCCTCTAAAATCTTAAAATACATACCCGAACCCGAACCATTTTGCAGTGGAGCCACAGACACAGACGCACGGTTGATATGCTCAGCCATAGAATTAACAAATCCAAGTACCTTTATAGAATCATTCTCTAATCTTTTAACTCTATTAGACACTCCTCCACCTATAACCCAAAATTTAACATTGGAATGTCTTTTTTTAATGAGAGGGAAGATTTCATTTATAAAATATAGCACTGCTCTTTCATTTGGAAAGTAACCCATGTTCCCGGTGAAAACAATCAGGTTTTCATCCTTGTTAGAATTTATTTTAGGGCTGAAAAAACTGGTATCAACTCCAATTGGAATAACATGTGTATTACCATTGCCAATAATTTTTTTATCAATATCAGAAACCACTGTAGCAAAATCAAACCTCATCGCCATTTCTTTTTCGTATGTTGAAACCCTTCTTGCTTCCTCTTTAAAAATTATCTTTTTTATGCCCTTCTCTAAAGATGCCCTCCTTTGCATGTTGAGTTCCATAGAGTCAATAAGCTCAATTATCTTTGGACAATCATTGTATTTGGTGACATAATGTGCCATCCTGAGCATAAATACATGGATAAGGTCATATTTGTTTATTTCTAATAATTCTTTCAATTTTGATTCAAAACCTTTTGACTTGTAATAGGCAACCTGCAAAGGAACGTTACCGAGACCATTAAGCATAAGATTCAAGTATGCCTCACTTTTTATAAGAGGCACTATATGAATTTCTTTACAGTAAATAGAAACTTCTTCAAAATGTTTTCTGTCTATAATATCTTCTGCAAAAGAAAGAAGGGTTATTTCGTATTTCTTTGAAAGATGCTTTAACCTATAGTAAGAGACAACTTTATCGCCTTTTATTGGCGGATAAGGAAAGCGAGCTGTTATAAATAAGGATTTCATATTCATTAACTCTCTGATGAGGATGCCTGGTAGAAACGTATGTCAGGATTTACGATACGAATCGCTTCCGGCATATTTAATGCTCCGACGACTGTAATCTCCGCCGTGGTCACCGGCTGCTCAAAAGAAACCTGCACAAAACTCTGCGCCGCAAGATTGTAGACTTCACTTGGCTCGGCTCTCTGCAGCAGGCGGATGCTTGCGCCTAAGTCGGTCAAGTCGTATTCGACAAGGCGCAGGTTGGGATGCCTGTCAGTTCCGAGTTCCTCAATCCGCCAGAAGTTCACTGAGCTGGTGCGGCGGTAAGTCCCAAATACCGTGTAGCCTTTTTCCAGCAAAAGCTGGGCGAGGTATGCCCCGTCCTGGCCGGTGATACCGGTAATGATTGCTTTTTTGGTCATTTATGTTCCTCCTTGCTATTGGTTTAGGTATTTTGTAGCACTAAACAATCTCAATCTCTGGAAATGGGAAAATAAATTTACCGCCGCTTGCCAGGTATTCTTTTTCCCGCCGAATAATGCCATCCTTGAAATGCCACGGCAGAACAAGGAAATAGTCGGGACGCATTGCGCGTGCTTCGGCTTCTGAGATGATTGGAATATGAGTTCCTGGGGTTACGCGCCCGAATTTGTCTTGGTTAACCTCGGCAATAGCACAAATATCTGCAGCAGTAAATCCGCAAAACTGCAGCACCACGTTACCTTTTGTAGATGCTCCATAACCTAACACCTTCTTGCCATCCGCAACCAAGGTCCGTATCAAGCGCACCAGATCCTCCCTGTGTCGGAAGATGCACTCCTCAAAGTCGCGAAAAGGACGTGGTGTATTGAGACCCATACGTTCTTCCTGCTCCAACAACCAATTGACAACAGCATGGTTCGGCTTGAAAGATCGGTTCGTGGACTTCACAGCAGTCACAGCAAAGCTGCCCCCATTGACATTATTCATTATAACGTCCACGAGTTTAAGATCAGCGGCCTTGAGAATCTTTTCCACCACACCAAGGGAATAATACTCTAGATGCTCATGACAAATTGTGTCATATGAATTTAAGCGAAGCATTGAAGGCATATAGCTCTGCTCAAAATGCCACACGCCGTCGTCTGCCAGGATTGATGCAATTTCCCGTGCGAATTGAATAGGATCTTCCAGGTCGTAAAACATGGCTATGGAAGTCACGAGTTTCGCGGGCCGATTGGTAACGGAACGGTATGTCGCAGCACTGAAAAAATCCGGTACTAGCTTGATTTCTGCCGGGTAATATGAAGCGAATTTCATTCCTGTAGGGTCAATCCCGATACGTTGCAACCCTGCCACCGAATAGGCCTTGAGCAGAGTGCCATCGTTGCTGCCAATATCCAGCACAGTATCACCCGCGTCAAATTGTACAAGGTTCTCCAAATGACACACTTTCTGCGTCAGGTGGTCAACCATGGACTGATTCAAGCCTGAACGATAGCCATAGTTATCTCCGTACAGCTCTTTTGGATTGTAAGAATGACGGAGCTGCAAAAGTCCACAGTCCGGGCACCAGACCAGTTCCAGCGGACCTCTGGTAACCGGCTCAGCCGGGCTGGTCGGAAATACCCCACTCAAAGTTTGTTGGCCCAGGTTGAGGACCGAAACCAAATGTTCACTGCCGCAGACACGACAACGGAAAATCTCGTGGTATGATCTCATAAAGACACCTCCGCATTTTTTAATAACTTGTTTTCTTCTTTGGTATGACACCTCTATATACCGAATTATATACTTCTAAAGTTTTTTCAGCCATTTTTTGCCATGAAAACTTTTTAACCTGTTCAAATCCCCGGCTTATTAAGACATATCGTAAGTTTTTATCATTCAAAATTGTTAGTAATGCTTCTTTTAGTTCTTCTCCATTCTGTGGATTTATTAATAAAGCCGCATCGCCAACTATCTCTGGTATTGAAGTGGTATTAGATGTAATAACTGGAACTCCACAAGCCATAGCCTCCAAAGGGGGGATACCAAACCCTTCATATAAAGATGGATAAAGAAAGACAGAGGCACTGTTGTACAATAAAACCAAGTCTTCTTCTGAGACAAAATTGGTAAATATAATATCGTCCCTGTATTCTGATTCCTGAACTATATTGTAAAATTTAGCCTGCTTCCAGTTTGGAATTCCTACAATTACTAATTTTTCGTTAATCTGTTCTTTGCGTTTTGATTCTATAAACATGTTAATAATAAGTTCAGTATTTTTGCGGGGGTCGATTCCACCAAAAGCAAGTATATAACTACCGTTGATACCAAATTTTTCCTTGAGTTTGGTTATTGCCTCATCTTTATTAACAACCTTAAAACTATTATTAGCAGCTAAATAGATGACAGAGATAGAATCCTCTTTTATCGATGGGATATGCTCCATAATATCCTTTTTAGAAAAATTAGAGATAGTTATGACTCTGGAAACATGTTTGATTGCTTTTGGAACGATCATCTTTCGATATATCCTTCCTAATCTCTGGTAGAGGGATGTAGATCGAGGCAAGATAAAATAAGGTTTTAAATACATCACATCCTGAATGGTTAAAATCAGCGTGATCTTTCCGTATAGGTATAGTGGCGCCGTGTTTCCAGTGCAGTGAAGAATATCAAGGTTGTCTTTCTTCGCTTGCATAGGCAATACAAATTGCTCCCAAATTAAATAGTTTGATGGACAGAGTTTCTTTATCTTGAAGTTCCTTTGATTAGGCAAGACATATTCTAAATCATCCCTGTCAATATAAAGGATATATTCATTGTTGCTGTCTATCTCTGCTAGGTTTTGAATTAACTTCAAGGTATAGTTACCTATCCCCCGACGATTATGCACAGCAAATCTTGCATCAATGCCGATAATAAGCATTTGCTAAACCCTCCTGCATGTTTCTCCATGCTTCTTTATGATAAACACTTGGTTTCTGTTCTTTTAATGCTATGAAACGACTTAAAAAAAATAATTGCCAAATACATGACGATCAACTCTGAGAGTGTAAAAAAGACTAAATGCATTGTGCTTCCTCGAATGAGTATTAGACCGAACACACCAACGATAGCAAGTGCTAAGAGTTTTTTATTGTAGTTGGTCCTCGATCTTTGCAAAGATATAATTTTTTGGTGGATACCATAAGCAAAGACAAAAAATATAAATGGATATATCAGTAGGCCAAAAAATGAAAAATGAACAAAGAAGCCCTCAAGCCCCCCGCCTACAATACTATTTTGATAGTGGTAAAAAGAGCGAACATAATCAGGAAAATCGCCAAGAAAGTTTCTGAGCCAACTTGGAATAAGTTGAATCAAGCCACCTAACAGCGCGGATAGACCAAAATCCGCCTTTAGTTCGTTTTTATCCAAGGACTCACTCAATACTCCCGATAATCCTGACATGCTTTCATTCGATATCCTGTAGTTCAAATCGATTGAAAAAAGGCTGGCTTCTGGATTCTCCACAATGTAGTTAAATACATCAAGTGGACTCGTCGAGCCTATCTGAGGCGCTATATGTCTATATGAGCCAAATCCAAACATCATTATGAATATCAAAAATGCTGCACCAATGAAAGCCCCGCGATGCCTTTTTAATGAGACTTTTTCCCCTCTGTATGTACCGTAAACATACACGACTATTAGTAGAAAAACATGAAGTACTGCTAACATTCTTGAAAACGAGAGCATAACAAGAGTTGACATAATAAAAAGAAGTTTATCATTCAATTTTGTGGGCAGATTGGATGCTAATTTAATAAGCAATGGGTACATTGTTGAACCCAACCCCACGATAAAAAAAGTAGAACCTGGAAACACCCCCGGTCTACCGGCTGAAATCCACTCATTGAAGCCTCCCGCGAGCTCGATTAGCAAGACTGTCAGAAGAAAGAATAAAACCCAATTCAAAAAATAGTAAATACCGAAATACTTACTTTTTAATGTACTGATGTGCATTTGTCTATTGAACGGCTCGGAATGTGATGTTCTGGAAGAAAATACTTCCAAGATGATAACCATTAATACTATAAGCAAAACAGCCACGCTGGACACGAAATGGCCATCGCGAGTAATAATATTAAACAAATATTGGACCTCGTCGTTATCCAACAGCCCGATGGATATATGAATTGCCTGACCAACAACTAAGAATATAAAGACAGACCAATAAAATACAGCAATCAAATTATTCTTACTGTATGCACGATATAACATATAGCTACATAGAAGGCATGACAAAACATTTACATATAAAGTAAGCATTCGGTAACCCCCCCTGCATGTTTCTCCAGTAACGGTCTGCCTAGAAAAATAGACAAGAAAATTTTTTCAGAAAAATATTTTCGTAAATTTGTATATGCCTCTGAGCAATATTATCCCAACTATAACTTTCAGCGCACTGCTTTCCATTAATAGATAGGGTTTCTCGTTCCTGGGCATCAGTAGTGAGTTTTTTAACTATCGTTAGTGCATCCTCCGGAGATTGGGCAAAAGCGACTGCCTTCTTAAAATTCTCAGGGGTGTGCTTCCCATAAGTCGTAATGGTCGCTACACCATTAATCAAAAGTGCCATTAATGATGACCGCCACTCGGACGCGCCGTCAGGAAATGGCATATAAGCAATTTGTGCACGCGATAGTAACTGGGCAACATCTCTTTTTGGCAAACCGATTTCAAATGATATAGGCAGATTGCTGGCTTTCTTATAAATGTAATCAAGATAGTCAGGCCTTTTTGGATTTGGCAAGCCCACGATCCGAAGCCGTAAATTCAGATTTTCCATTTTAATTAGTGTAGCCAGTTTTAAAAAATCATCGAGACCTTTTTTTGGAACTATTAAACCAAAGTAAATAATATCTTTGATATCACGATTAGATGTGTGACCGACTGGTATATTACTTCCAATGTGTATAACACTTGCGCGTCTTGATATCCATGGCGCCCATCTTTTTGTATAATCAAGTTCAAATTGTTTAATGAATATTAAGTGTTTTGATCGCATGAAAAAAAAATATAACGACAATCTGCGCAGAATATGTGACTGGCTATTTTCATGTATCGTAATTACCCTATTTTTAAATAGGCTTAACATATGGGGCATTAAACTACTTCCATAACCAACTGTTGGATATTGAATATGCACAATATCAGGCTTGAGAGAATTTAAATGTTTAATAATCTGATTTAAACAGGATAGATGCCATTTATGAGTGTGCAGAACTTCAACATTGATTCCACATTTTTGCAAGGCAGCCACAAGAGATGCAGTGTAATCACCTACTCCACAGGTATCAGGCGGATATGATCCAGTTATGAGAACAACCTTATATTTCATCCCATTAGACCCCATTGGAGCATTACAGATTGCTGTAATGCTCCTTTCAATCGATTTCTTAGATATCGCTTACCCATTCCTATTTTTAAGTATCTCTCTACGACAAGCATCGTCTTTATTCAAGCACGCTTCAAAATAGGCTAATTTTATAGGAAGTTTACTCTTTGTAGAGAACTATCCAGGCAAATGTATACTTTCTCCCATTCCATTTTGCTGTTCGCTCTAAAGCGTTAAAATCCATGGCTCCATAATGTTTGAAGCCAAACTTTTCAGCTTCTTTGATAAAAGATCTTAATTCATTCTCGGAAAAGATTTTCCAATCCATTCCGAAAGGTTTTACATCACTGGTATCGATTTTTTCCGGCCAGTAATCAACAGAAATAATAAAAAAACCATTGGGTTTTAATATACGCGATATTTCGGCAAGCAGTCGATGGCTATCAAACCCATGCTCGATTACGGAAATGGCAGTAACTGCATTAAAAGACTCATTCTCAAAAGGTGTCTGCATAAAATCAGATATCATATATTGGATGTTGTCCGCATACGGCATTTGTTTTAATTCCGGGTTCAAATCTATACCGCTTAACTTTGTATAGTTAAGGCGATATAATGCGTAAAGCAGTTCGGAGGCATATGCGCCAATATCCAAAATAGATCCATTGGGAGGAATGTTGTTTTTAATAAACTGGATTGATTCCAACACATCCCAGCTTTTACGAAAATCACCAATAGCTACACCTTGGATCAGCCCCATCTTGCGCAATACACGCTGTAATAGCGAGCTTATACAGCTTATCCCTTGCCGACGCATTTCTGTGCGCGCTTTAATATTTTCCGCTTTAGATTTTAAAACCTTTACCATAATAATTCACTTCTTTCTATTTGCCTTCTTTGGGAAGGCATCTGACTCCTTTTAGAATAGATTTAAACTGTTTAAGCATATAAAGGGGCGGTATTGCCAGTAAAAGAACCGCCCCTTTTTACGTCTTAAAAATTTCTTCTATCGTTTTTTTATTTGAATTTCATCTACACTTTTAATAATTATTTTACTATATCATAATTTTTCTCCTGTGTCAAAGCTCTTACAAAGTCGTAAACAAAGTCGTAAATATTATCAGGTGTAACTTTTGCGAACGGCCATAGCGGTGTGACCAGATCTAATATTTTTATGCGCAGAACAGCTAACTTATGGATGGTTAAGTAGAACAAGAATTGGGGTATATTAAACGAATGATAATGGCGAATCTCTCGCCTTTTCTGAACAATCTCCCACGCGCTGATTTTCCACTTGAAGAATGTTTGCCAACGACAAGTGTAAGCCCACATAGCATTGTAATTGAATTTCATTCTTCCATAGAACTGAGGAAACTTGTCCATCGCGACCAAGATAGCATCTGGAATTAAATTAGCGTATTTTGTCATGCCTGGAAATAGTGTAGGATGGATTTTGTAATCACCATATTCCTGAAGAAACTTCTCTAGAGCCTTAGCACCATCATTAGCGATGGAGGAACTGCTATTTGATTTTGATGATAGCCCATAAACTGTGACACTAAATCCCACATTTATGGCTTTTTTCGAAAACACTGGTAGTGCAAGCGACATAAAGACATCCGGCTGGGTGGAATGAAATACCCTTCCAGTCATCTTTCGGATCTTGTCAGGAATATGACGTGCAACTGCAGAATGATACATACATGGAATTTTGTCATATCTCCACCCTCCTCGTGAAACAACAAAGCGAGCTAATGCCTCCAGATCTACCTCATGGGCTGGGACACTGGGTGACAAATAGGTAACAAATGCCTTTCGGCCATCTATTAGGGTAGGTATATATATTACGAACCGGCCATTTATAGGCTGGAGCAGGATTTTTCTGAATAAAAGTTTGAAGCTTATTCAATGCGCCTGGTATAATGGCATCATCATCCCCTATAAATATGATGTATTCACCTTCAGCGTGCGAAAGAGCAAATTCCCAGTTGTCGCACATAGATAAACGTTTGCCCGTGTTGAAATAACGAATCTTGTTTGACCCAAGGGACTCAATTACCTCTCGAGTATTGTCCTCGCTGTTGTTATCGCATACGATAATTTCATAATCACCGAAATCTTGCTCCACAGCGGACCGCAAAGTGGCGCCGAGCGTTTCCGCTCGCGTTCGTGTCGGAATAACCACTGATATTAGAACCGACATATAACCCTCCCATTTCATGTTTTCAAGGTTTTCAAGCATCTTCGTTCATTACGCATTCAACCTCTTTGCCTTCGACACCTTTAATATGCCAAATTTTTGATTAATCCACTGACGCGTAACAGGGGTTGCAAAAGCCGATGCGAGCAAGGTTGTCGCTGAAACCATTGTCAGATAAATAAACATGACCAGCTTCGACATTCCATCCGGCATAAATAACCACCATAGCAATGCCGATGAAAGAGCAACTAACAAGGGAACCCCAACATCATATAAGTACCACCGCCATTGCTCGCCTTTAAGTAGTCGGGAATGCATAATTTGAATACATATTAGCACATAGCCGGCATTGAGGGCAACCCAGGCGCTTGCTGCTCCCACTGTGCCGTAATGGATAGCAAGAAAGTAAATCATGGGGACAAGTAAAATGGATGCAACTATGTTTGTATAGAATGCAAGTTTTGTCCATCCATGGGCTAATTGGAGGGCATAGGGTAGATTCATCAAGCCATTGAGCGCAGTGCCAATAATCAATAGACTAACGATAGTATGTGTGTTTGCAACGGTCATGGGATTACCTGTCCAGAGAAAAAGTATTTCTGAAGAAAAGAAAGAAACCACTATTGCAGCCGGCAGAATCATTACTGACATAAATTGACAGCTTTTGTGATACAACTCCTTAAGACCAACCTGGTCATTCAGGCTTACCAATTGAGAAAATCTCGGAAACAGGGCAGAAAATAGAGGACCAATAAGACCATAAAGCGCGCCTGCCACAACCGTAGCAAGAATGTAATAACCAAACATTTCAAGAGTCAATATCTTGCTCAATATAATCTTGTCAACCTGCGTAAGGATAATAGCTGTAACAGAAATACCAGTCATCCCTGCTGCAAAACGCCAAACACGAAACAGTAATTCTTTCTGAAAATGAGAACGATGACCACTCTTGGGCAAGCTGCGCCACAAATAACCCGCTGTTAGAGAGGTATGAATCACGCTTGCAAAAATCTGCCATATAAAAAAAGCCTGTATTGTAGGGGAAATGAGCCAGAGGACCAAGACAGCGCCAATGTTCCGCAAGGTAACGGCAAAAGCTTTAATGCCGTTTAGCAAGACCTGCTTCTGTAGCCCCATCAGGCCACCCGAATAAAGACTGGTTGGCCATTGAAAAGCTATTACAACTCCCATTATCATCAATGCTTGTTGCACTGTCGTAGGGGACAGTTTATCCACATTTACCCAGTAATTGGCAATCGGCCCTGATAGCCCTATAACAATCGCGACTATAACAAAAGCAACACCCCAATAGGGTAACTCCAGAGTGCGAAGCAGGTTGCGCATGTCTTGTGTTTTATCTAACTGTGCTGAAAGCCTTGCCAGTTCCCGGTTTAATGTTGCGCTAAGCCCCATATCAAGAAGCCCGAGGATCACAAGCAAGGTGCTAAATATACCCACCAAACCGTAGGATTCAATGCCCATAAACCTGATATACAGAGGCACAAAAGCCACCGCCATCAGGGTTGTCCAGCCATTCCCTGCAAAGTTGGCAATAATGTTCTTCTTTACAACTGACATGTTATATCAGTCCTGATTTGGACAGGATTTGTTGACTTCCGCTTGAAAATTTCCTTCAAAACATCGCATACATAGTCAACTTTTTCTTCTGTCATATTCATACCACATGGCAAATTAATACCGTATGGGGATATTTTAAGAACCCTCAAATAGGGACAGCGACCGTTTATTTCCTTGGTCTTCTTCGCCCTTGCCCAAAGCCTCGGCAACAAATTTGGTGGTTGCCCGTCCCAGCCCCAGATCAAAGATGGCGAAATAACCCAGAATCACCCAAGCCAAAGACAAAAGCCCAAATCGCTCTACACCAAGCCCATGGATAATGAAAGGTATAGTGATTACAGCCACTACCAGCGGAAGTCCCTGGCCGATCAGGTTGAGTAGTGTGTTCCGAGCCAAAAGGCTGCCTTTTATCTTGAGCGGTTTATCCATCTTTGTCCTTTTCTAATGCTAATTTTAGCGGTTTTGAGGTCTTGCAGTATGTCTTGACTTGATTTTACTGTCCACTACAAACCTTCTATTGGTTATCGAGCTGTACCAGATTTCATGAGGTGGAAATGCCACACTATTTGCCTGTAATAATTCAGGAACTATCGTCTTCAGTTTTTTTATTAAAATCTCCAATGTCTCAGCCTCGGTACATAACCCAGGAACTTCCTCACTGCTCGCAACCCACACACCAGCTTCACTGTCCCACATCGCTTTTATTTCGTACTCTGTTTTTTCTGTTCTCATCCTTCCCTCTACTACCTTTATATTAAATTATCAAAAGACCTTATTTTAACAAAGATTCTATCTCTTCATCAGAAAACCCAAACTGTCTGAATATGCGAAGAACATATGGCGGAGACAGCTCACCTGCGCCCATATCAATAGGAACAACTCTTTTCTTGCCTTCATAAAAGCGGAAATACAATTTATGATCGCCCTTGCCTTCCCTTAAAAATTTGCACCCATTAGCTTCTAAAAGGCGAATTAGTTCCTTAGGCTTAAGAGAAGGTATGTTTTTAGGCATAAACTGCCTTTAATTCATATTCCTCAGATTCCGGCTTCTTTCCCTCGACTTTTAAAAATTCATGAAGTTCTTTTATTGATAAAGGAGCGCTATATACATCACTTTCTTCTTTACACACTTCTACGAATGACTCTATTGCCTCTTTAAGTTTATTAGTAGCATCCTCCTTCGTTATTCCTTGCCCCACTAGTCCATTCTCAAGACACAATGCTACCCAATAATCTTCACTTTTTCTTAGAACAAATGTATAAAAATCCATCTGCCTTGCCTCCTATTGATTGTATTTTTAATAAAAATAGGGACAGCGACTATTTATTTCTTTGGTCTTCTTCGCCCTTGCCCAAAGCCTCGGCGACAAATTTGGTTGTAGCCCGCCCCAGTCCCAAGTCAAAGATGGCAAAGTAACCCAAAACCACCCAAGCCAGCGAGAGAAGCCCGAAGCGCTCTACACCAAGCCCATGGATAATGAAAGGGATGGTGACCACAGCCACCACCAGCGGAAGTCCCTGTCCGAATAAGTTGAGAAGTGTGTTCCGAGCCAAAAGGCTGCCTTTTATCTTGAGCGGTTTATCCATCTTTGTCCTTTTCTAAGTCCGATTTCAATCC
>DBNT01000113.1 GCA_002299835.1 Nitrospiraceae bacterium UBA665
TTTAGAATTTCTAAATCGGGATCTGGATCTCACTTCTTACTTGACTTTTGACTCATTATATTTTTTTATTACCGCATCAGTTATATCAATAGATTTATCTGCATACAGAACAAGGCCGTCAGCGCGTTCTATTATTAAGGAATACTTTCCTTCCTGTGCAATAGCATTAATCACATTCCTTAAATCCTTTAATATTTTATTTTCAAGCTCCATCTGTTTTTTCTGGACCTCTGCTTGAGAGTCTGCTATAAGCCTTTGGAAGTCTCTTTCCAGCCGCCCTATTTCTTCTGTCCTTGCCTTTCTTGCATCTGCAGATAATATTGCCGCTTGTTTTTCAAGGTCAGCCCTTAGCGATTCAATTCTCTTGTATTTTTCTTCAATTGGCGACTGTTTTGATTTTATAAGCGATTCCAATTCAGTCTTTGCTTTTTTGCCAGTTTCAGATTCATTTAATGCCCTTAAAAGATCAACTACTCCTACCTTTACTGCCTCTTTAGCAAATGTTGTTGAAACCATGCCTGCACTGAGCATGAAAAGCCCCAAAATCGTTACTAACAGAAACTTTTTCATCATATCCTCCAAGTTGTTTTAGTGCGACAGTGCTACCGAGCGGCAGTGCAACAGTTTTTTGGAATAATTTTATTTTCCTTATTTCAAAGCTGTCGTTCTGTCGCTCTATTGTGCTGTCGCCTTGTTTATTTTTAAAAGAATGTCCCGAATGTAAATTCAACCCTACTGCTTGCTTCTCCTGGTCTTCTGTCAAGGTTATATCCCCACTCAATCCTTATAGGTCCCATAGGAGAAATCCACCTTACGCCTGTGCCAGTTGTATATCTAAGGTCGCTGCCGATGGTTTCGCCGGCTGCATATGACCTTCCTGCATCAAAAAATGCAACCCCTTTAAGTCTTAGATCTGGAAATATTGGAAATATATATTCTGCATTAAATATTAACTGCTTTTCACCACCCAACGGTTCACCTGTCACTCTATCCATTGGCCCTGCCTCGCCGTAACCGAGTCCGCGCACGGTGTGAATACCTCCTACATAAAATCTTTCATAAAGCGGGAGCTTTTTGTTAAACAGCCCTGTTGCATATCCTGCCCTGCCGCGCAAATGAAATGTAGATGCATCAAACACAGGGAAATACCAGCTTGAATCATAAATTCCCCTAAGAAATGCAGTGGTGCCGCCAAGTCCTGCAAAAGTCACGCTTGCAGCATTTCTTGAGCCTCTGCGAGGGACTAAAAAACTATCCCTCGTGTCCCTTGCAACTGACAGGGTTATACTACTTGTGATGCTTTTTCCTTCCTGTTCTCTAATTATTTGTGGTGCGTCAGCTCTTACATTATATATTATGGTCTCCTCATAGCCATATCTTATTGATGCACCCCAGTATTCCCAAAAACTCTTGCCGAAGCTGACATCAAAACCAGTAGCCTCTCTATCAAAAGCGCCATAGTCTCTTGTTAGTCTATAAATACTCGTCCCGAAAGATACGGGCTTACCCATAAACCATGGCTCTCTGAAAGATAATTCATAAAATGTGCGCCTTCCTCCAAGTTCACCCCTGAGCCTTATATATTGCCCTCTGCCAAACAAGTTAGCCTGTGTTATATCAGCCATTACAACAAATCTATCTACAGTGCTATATCCAGCGCCAACGCTCAAAAAACCTGTTGGCCTCTCTTTTACCTTCACATCCACATCAACAACATTTTCCTCAAGCCTCGGTCTCGGTGATAAGTCTACTGTTTCAAAAAACTGCAGGTTGTTTATCCTTTCGTAGCTTCTTCTGAGCAATGACGCATTAAAAACATCGCCTTCATCCAACCTCATTTCCCTTCTTATAACCTTATCTCTTGTTCTTATGTTACCCATTATCTCTATTCTGCCTACCCTGAATTTATCACCTTCATGAATTCTATAAACTACACTCGCCTTTTTTGTTTCCTCATCGGGAATAATATCCGGAGAAATAGTTATAAGGGCATACCCATTATTAGAATATAGCTCTGTAATTGCGGCAATGTCTTTGCTCATTAATTCTCTGCTGAAGACTTTATTTGGAGATATTTTTATAAGTTTTCTTAATTCATCTTCAGTAAATGCCTTATTGCCTGCTATATCAACAGATGAGACCTTAAACTGCTCGCCTTCGGAAACATATATTGTTATTATCATTGCCCTTCGGTCATCTGTCAGTTGTATGTTAGGATCTCTCACTCTAGCCATTATATATCCGCTGTTATAATATAAGTCCTTTATTTTTTCTATGTCTCTCCGCATTACATCGCTTTTGTAAAATCCATCGCTGGTGATAAAAGAGAACAAACCTCTTTCGGTTGCCGTCATAACACCTCTTATCTTCCTGTCAGATATGTTTTCATTGCCTTCTATTCGTATTTCTCTAATTTTTACCCTCTCACTTTCTTCTATTTTATAGGTTACTCTAACCTCAGTATCGGTCACTTCTTTTATCACTGGCACAACGCTGGCCAGATAGTAGCCTTCGCTTTCATAGAATGTTCTAAGTTTTATAGCATTGTCGTTTATGAGCGTAATGTCTGCTATTGCACCAGGTGTTAAGGTTATTTGTTCTTTAAGTCTTTGATCTCTAAATTTTTTATTGCCGTAAAAATCAACCTCTATTACTGTAGGCTTCTCTTTAACAGAATAAATAACCTTAATACCTCCTTCAAAAGGCTTTATCTCCACTCTTACATCATCAAAATAGCCTATTCCGTAAATGATCTTTATATCTTCGGCAGTTTTTTCCGGAGCCAGTGGCTCACCTATCTTCTGAGATAACCTTGCCCTTATTGCCCCTTCTTCAATTCGTCTTACTCCTTTTACTTCAATAGCCGTAACAATGGGAAGATCCTGAGCATAAACAGTGCAAAACAACAAGGCAGGTGCAATTAACGCCATAATTAGACCTGCCATCATTTTTTTCATATCCCCTCCAAAATAGGCATAATATATTATGCTTAGCCCAAAACAATGAATAGTATACCACAATTAATGTATATAAAAGAACCTATCAAAAACTATAATCCGCCAGTCTTGTATAATAAACTGGTATAATAAAAGAGTCACTGCCAAAACTAAAATAAAACTAAAATAAAATATAATTCCAAGAACATGGAGGAAAGTGTTAATGAAGAATGAATATGCTATAGGAGTTGATATTGGCGGCACTAATATCAGGGCTGCGATGGTCAGCTTTAGCAAAGAAGGCGGATACACAGTGAAGATGAAAGTTAAGAAGTCTACAGGAAGTGAGCCGCTTGCAGTTCTTCACAAGATTCTTGATTCTATTTTCTCGCGACACCCTGAAGTAAACGGTATAGGCCTTGCTACAGCAGGGATTATTGACCGTCAAAAGGGCATTGTTATTAGGTCTCCAAACATACCTAAATTCTCCGGAGTAAATTTAAAATCCGAGATGGCAAACCGTTATAAGACATTTGTTGTTGTCGAAAATGATGCCAATGCATCAGCTATAGGAGAGAAATGCGCCGGTGCAGGAAAAGACTTTAAGAATTTCGTAATTCTTACACTCGGAA
Source organism: Nitrospiraceae bacterium UBA665 (assembly GCA_002299835.1). Taxonomy (GTDB): domain Bacteria; phylum Nitrospirota; class Thermodesulfovibrionia; order Thermodesulfovibrionales; family Dissulfurispiraceae; genus UBA665. The sequence continues at coordinate 3,569 of DBNT01000113.1, forward strand.
CAGGCATAGGGGGAGGGATTGTAATAAACAACAGACTGCTGCCTGTAGCCGCAGAAATAGGGCATATGAGTATTAATGCCAACGGCCAGCCCTGTGCATGCGGAAATGTTGGATGCCTTGAGTCTTATGCCTCTGCTACTGCTCTGATAGGAAATGCTGTTGCCAGCATAGAAAAAGACAGCAGCAGTATGCTAAAGAATCTATACAGCGGCAATTTTTATAAAATTAATTCAGAGGATATTTATAATGCCGCACTTGAAGGAGACTCTCTGTCAAGAACCGTATTGAGGGAAGCAGGCAAAAATCTGGGCATAGGTATTGCAAATATTATAAATATATTAAGCCCAGATGCAATTATACTCGCAGGAGGGCTTTCAAGCGCATGGAACATATATATTGATGCTGCCTTAAAAGAGGCCGAAAAAAGGGCATTAAAAGAACTTTTTAGCAATGCAAAAATAATTCCGTCCATCCTCGGAGATGAAGCAGGCATCATTGGTGCTGCAAGATTTGTGTTTGACAAAATGTCAGAGCATCATAGTATCAAAGTATCATAGTATCAAAGTAAAAGGCTTTGACACTTTGATACTATAAAGGAATAGATATGGCTAAAAATATACGCAATTTTTCCATTATTGCCCATATAGACCATGGCAAATCAACCCTCGCTGATAGACTGCTGGAATACACTGGCGCACTTAGTGAACGGGAGATGGTAGAACAGGTGCTTGATTCAATGGATCTTGAAAGAGAAAAAGGTATAACCATTAAGGCGCATGCTGTAAGGTTGAAATATATAGCTGACAACGGTATAACCTATATGCTCAACTTGATTGATACGCCTGGTCATGTGGACTTCTCATATGAGGTCTCAAGGAGTCTTGCATCCTGTGAGGGAAGCTTGCTGGTGGTTGACGCCACGCAGGGTGTAGAAGCGCAAACGCTTGCAAATACTTATCTGGCTGTAGAATATAATCATGAGATAATACCTGTTATTAATAAAATAGACTTGCCCGGCGCCGAGCCTAAAAAAGTAAAAGAGCAAATAGAAGAAGCTATGGGCATAGATTGCTCTGAAGCCATTTTAGCAAGCGCAAAAGAAGGCATAGGAACAAAAGAGATATTAGAGGCTATTGTAAAAAAGATACCCTCGCCATCAGGATTAGATGAAAAACCTTTAAGGGCATTGATTTTTGACTCGTGGTTTGACAATTACCAAGGGGTTATTGTTCTGGTAAGGGTATTTGATGGAATAATACGGCCAGGTATGAAAATAAGGCTGATGGCAGCAAGAAAAGATTATGAGGTTTCAAAGGTTGGGGCTTTTACCCCCAAAATGGAAGAAGCCGGTTGCCTTTATGCCGGTGAAGTAGGATATGTTATTGCCGGAATAAAAAATACAAGTGACACTAAAATAGGCGATACAATAACAGACGCAGCTAAACCATCTGATAAACCCTTGTCGGGATATAAAGAAATAAAACCAATGGTATTTTGCGGTCTTTATCCAATAGAAACAGCTCAGTATGAAGATTTAAAATCAGCCCTTGAGAGATTGAGGCTTAATGACTCATCTTTCAGTTTTGAGCCTGAAACTTCATCAGCGCTCGGCTTTGGCTTCAGATGCGGCTTTTTAGGACTTCTTCACATGGAGATAATCAAAGAGAGGCTTCAAAGAGAATTTGAGCTTTCACTCATAAGCACAGCCCCTACTGTTATTTACAGAGTAACAGATGCGGCTAATAAAGAGGTCTATGTGGATAATCCGAGCAGTTTGCCCGAAAAATTTATTAAAATAGAAGAACCATTTGTAAAAGTGACTATATTTGTCCCTGAGATATATATAGGTCAGATTTTTGAACTCTGTCAGGAAAAGCGCGGCATTCAGAAAGAATTTTCATACATGAGCAAAGAAAAAATAATGATTACATATGAACTGCCTCTCAATGAAATACTGTGGGACTTTTACGACAGGCTCAAATCTGTTTCAAGAGGGTATGCATCAATGGATTATGAATTCATGGGCTATAAAGAGTCTAATCTTGTGAAGCTTGATATGCTCCTTAATGGCGAATCTATAGACGCCCTTTCCTTGATTGTGCATAAGGACAAGGCTTATTATAAGGGCAGGCAGATTGCAGAAAAACTCAGAGAGATTATACCGAGGCAGCTTTTTGAAATCGCCATCCAGGCTGCCATAGGCGGAAAGGTTATAGCAAGGGAGAGCGTAAAGGCGATGAGAAAGAATGTTCTTGCAAAGTGCTATGGGGGAGATATAACAAGAAAAAGAAAGCTTCTTGAAAAACAAAAAGAAGGCAAAAAAAAGATGAAACAGATTGGAAAGGTTGAAATTCCACAAGAGGCTTTCCTGTCTGTTTTAGAGGTAAAGTAATAAAATAAAATTAAGGAGAAATGATGAAACAAGGCAAACTCTGGGAATATGCAAAGGCAATTGTTATAGCATTGATTTTAGCTCTTATAATAAGGGCATATGTGGTGCAGGCATTTAAAATCCCTTCTGGCTCAATGCTGCCAACCCTTCTTATAGGCGACCATATACTTGTAAACAAATTTATTTATGGCACAATACTTCCATTTTCTGAAAATAGGGTGCTTGTTTTTCAAAAACCAGAAAGAGGAGATCTTATAGTGTTTAGGTATCCCGGAGACAATGGGAGGGATTTTATAAAAAGGATTGTTGCTATTGAAGGTGATGTAATAGAATCGCGGGACAAAAAAATATTCATTAACGGCAAACCTATAAATGAGCCGTATATACAGCACACAGACGATTTAATACGGCCGGCAGAAGTAGAGCCGAGAGACAATTTTGGTCCATACCTTGTCCCCAAAAACAAGCTTTTTGTCATGGGAGACAATAGAGATCAAAGCTATGACAGCAGGTATATGGGATATGTGGATATAGAAAATGTAAAAGGAGAGGCTTTTATCATATATTGGTCGTGGGACAATATAAAAAATTTCCCAAGATTTAATAGGATAGGGAATCTGATACACTGATAGTTCATAGTTCATGGCTCATAGCTCTTAAAAAATAAAATTAACTATGAGTTGCCATGAGCTATGAACTATAAGCTATCAGCTATGAGCTAATATGTTTACCGGACTAATAATAGAGCTTGGCGAAGTGGTCTCTCTTGAAAAAAAAGCAGATAGCGCACAGTTGTCTATAAAGGCTTCCGATATGATAAAAGATGCAGCGATCGGAGACAGCATTGCCATAAACGGTGTGTGCCTTACGGTTATTAAACTCTTGACTCATAACTCTGAACTCTTTTTTGATGTTTCCTATGAGACCCTGAAAAGCACAAACCTTGGAAATCTAAAAAGAGGCGATAGGATTAATCTTGAACCTTCTTTAAGTCCAAACTCAAAAATAGGCGGTCATTTTGTGACAGGACATGTTGAAGGGGCAGGAATTATAAGGGCAAAAATACCTGTTGGCAATTCCATAAAAATAGAAATTAAAGCACCTGAAAACATTTTGAAATATCTTACTGACAAAGGCTCTGTAGCAGTTGACGGCATAAGCTTAACAGTTGTTGATGTTTTAAAGGATGCATTCAGTGTTGTTATAATACCGCATACAGCAAAGCTGACAACGATAGGATTTAAACAGGTTGGCGATACTGTCAATCTTGAGCCGGATATTTTGAGTAAATATGTAATAAATTTCCTTCAAAAAAATAAAAACACCGATGCCTCGCTTATCTCAGTTCTTAAAAAATCGGGATATATAACTTAAAAGGAGTAAAAATGGAAAAATATAGCTTTAGCACTATAGAAGAAGCCCTTGCAGACATAAAAAAAGGCAAGATGGTCATCCTCGTTGATGACGAAGACAGAGAAAATGAAGGAGACCTCTGTATGGCTGCTGAAAAAGTAACCTCGGAGGCCATAAACTTTATGGCTAAATATGGAAGGGGTCTTATTTGTCTATCTCTTACTGCTCAACGGGTTGAGGAGCTTAAGCTTCCCATGATGACTGATCAAAATACATCGTCTTTTGGAACTGCTTTTACTGTATCAATTGAAGCAAAAAAAGGTGTTACCACAGGCATATCTGCCAAAGACAGGGCTGTTACAATATTAACCGCTGTAAATCCAGAGACAAAGCCAGAAGACATTGCAAGACCAGGGCATGTTTTTCCGTTGAGAGCAAAACCCGGCGGCGTTTTGCAGAGAACAGGTCAAACAGAAGGATCTGTTGACCTCGCAAGACTTGCAGGGCTATATCCTGCCGGGGTTATATGCGAGATAATGAATGATGACGGGACAATGGCACGAGTTCCGCAACTAATGGAATTTGCAGAAAAACATCGCATGAAAATAATAACAGTAAAAGACCTTATTCAGTATAGAATGAGGACAGAGAGATTTGTAAGAAGGGTTGCTGCTGTCCAGATGCCAACAGAATACGGTGATTTTACAGCCATAGCATTTGCTAATGAAGTTGATTCAAATGTACACATTGCTCTTATAAAGGGTGAAATCAAACAGGATGAACCGGTTCTTGTCAGGGTGCATTCGGAGTGCCTAACAGGGGATGTCTTTGGCTCAAAGCGATGCGACTGCGGCGACCAGTTGCATAAGGCAATGTCTTTTATCAATAAAAAAGGCGCGGGTGTTATACTTTACATGCGTCAGGAAGGAAGAGGAATAGGCATTGCTAATAAAATAAAAGCATACGAACTGCAAGACAAAGGCCTTGACACAGTAGAAGCCAATGTTAGGCTTGGTTTTAAGCCCGACCTGAGAGATTATGGCATAGGCGCTCAGATACTCGTTGATCTTGGAGTGAGAAAAATAAGACTTATGACAAATAATCCCAAGAAAATAGTAGGACTTGAAGGATACGGACTTAAGGTAGTTGAAAGAGTGTCTTTAGAGAGCAATCCCCATGATAAAAACATTGTCTATCTGAAAACAAAAAAGAAAAAATTAGGACACCTATTAGACAGTGTTTAATAAAGTATTAAAGTAAAAATCACATCCTTTGTTTTAACGCTTTGACTCTTCACTTTGATTAGCGCGCCTGAGAGGATTCGAACCTCCGACCCTCGGCTCCGGAGGCCGATGCTCTAATCCACTGAGCTACAGGCGCAAATAAAAACAGTTCCAAGTTACAAGTTACAAGTTACAAGTTAAAAATAAAAATAAAAAAATTCAGATTCAAACTTTTAACTCTTAACTCCAATTTGCGGAGCAAAATTTGTATGGGGTGGACGACGGGGATCGAACCCGCAACAACTGGAGCCACAGTCCAGTGCTCTGCCATTGAGCTACGCCCACCATTTAACGACCGTAATAAGTTTATAGTAACGAGTAACGAGAAGTCTAATAGTTAACAGTCTTCAGTCTTTAACTTGTTACTTGTTACTCGTTACTGCTGTTATGGCGCGCCTGAAGGGATTCGAACCCCTGGCCTACTGCTTAGAAGGCAGTTGCTCTATCCAACTGAGCTACAGGCGCATTAACGACAGTAACAAGTCTATAGTAACAAGTAACGAGGAGTTCAATAGTTTTAAGTCACAAGTTGCAAGTTTTTTGTTGAATCTTGCATCTTGAAACTTGAATCTTTGATGCTCGTTACTCGTCACTCGTCACTTATTACTGCCTTTATGGTCGGGGCGAGTGGATTTGAACCACCGACCCCCTGCTCCCAAGGCAGGTGCGCTAACCGGGCTGCGCTACGCCCCGTAAATATTTAGATTACTAAAAGATCTTAAAAAAAATCAATTTGCCCTTGATGTCTTTTATTAATCTGCAGCAAAAAAATCAATCCTTTGATGTATTATAATTATGGCTCTTTCTCAGATTGAGTGGGTAAATAGCATTCCCTCCCCATTGACGGGGGGAGATTATTTATATTGCCCTCCCCATTGGCGGGGGAGGGTTAGGGTGGGGGTGAGTGTGTT
>DBNT01000138.1:0-5348 GCA_002299835.1 Nitrospiraceae bacterium UBA665
GAATGCTATTTACCCACTCAATATGAGAAAGAGCCATCATTATACCGAATTGTAGCTGCCCCTGCAAGGCAAAATTCAGTTTTTCACCATCTTTCAGTCCAACTTATTAAGAGCCTCATAATAACTTCGCCTGCATTATCGCGCCATTGATGATTTTATATAGAAAAACTCTATTGACTTTAATTCATAAATAGAAAATAACTATTTGACATATAGATTTCAGATAATGATAATTTAGATACTATATGAGCAAAGCAACCATATTAGAAGCAACTAATATCTATAAAACATATCCAAATGGATATGAGGCAGTAAAAGGTGTCAACATTGCAATCATGGAAGGCGAGTTTAGCGTTATACTCGGCAGCAATGGCTCTGGCAAGACAACACTTATAAGATGTTTAAGCGGGCTGTTGCCTATCACTCATGGCGAAATAATATTTAACAAGACCTCACACAATGGCACAGGCAACAGTCAGTTAAAAGACATTAGAAATGCATCGGGGATGATATTTCAAGGGGCAAACCTTATAGATGAACTCTCTGTGCTAACAAATGTGCTTATTGGCAGACTCTCCTTTATGCCTTTATGGAGAACATTCCTTTTCAGATTTAAAGACATAGACAGAGAAATAGCATTTAATGCGCTAAAAAGGGTTGGCCTGCAGGATAAGGTATATGAATTTGCAGGCAGCCTTTCTGGCGGGCAAAAGCAAAAGCTTGCTATTGCGAGGGCAATAGTTAAAGAACCTGCTATTATGTTTGCTGATGAGCCGACTTCCAATCTTGATCCACAAAGCTCCGAAGAGATAATGGAACTCCTCTCAATATTTTCACAAAAAGATGGAAAAACTGTGGTCTGTGTTCTTCATAGGCTGGATTTAGCAAAAAGATATGCCGACAGAATAATTGGCATAAGAGATGGAATAAAAGTAATTGATAAAGAGCATCCTCACTTTACAGAAGATGATTTATTAGAGATATATGGGCAAAATGGCATTTCGATGGTAAATGATGGTTATTCAAGGCATGAAGGCACAATAATTGAAACAAGGCGTAATTACTGCTACAAATAAAAATATGGCTCTTCATGAGTCAAAAATATTACTTCAAAGGAGGATGTACATGACTAAATTTTCAGGAAGATTGTTTTTAGTGGTATTTACTCTATTGAGTCTTTTAATGGTTAATTTTACCTATGCCTCTGATAGAAAACTCAGAGTAGCTCTTTTGCCTGATGAGTCTCCCAAGACTATTATTGCAGCAAATATGCCTCTGAAAAAATACCTTGAAAGAGAGCTTGGGTTAGAGGTTGAACTGATTGTCACAACAGATTATTCTGCGATGATAGAGACAATGAGACGGGGCAAGATAGATGTAGGCTACTTTGGTCCTGTTTCATATGTATTTTTAAGATCAAGGACGGACAAAGTAAAGCCTATTGCTGCAAAAAAGGATAGAAGGGGCAAAACAACTTATCACTCTTTAATAATTGCAAATGCAAATAGCAATATAAACACCCTTGCTGATATAAAAGGAAAGAAGGTCGGCTTTGGCGACCCTGTATCAACATCAAGTTCAGTTATACCAAAGCTTATGCTTGCAAGGGACGGCAAATTGGATATAAATAAGGATTTTGAGACTATTCATCTCGGCACGCATGATGCCGTTGCGCTGGCAGTAATGAGGGGGCATGTAGATGCAGGAGGCATTGGCCAGCATATTTTTGATAGCCTTGTAGAAAGAGGAATTATCAACCCAAAGATAGTTACGGTAATTAAGGTGTCAGAACCTATACCGCAATATCCATTTGTTATCAGAACAGATTTAGATAGGTCGCTGCAGGATAGAATTAAGCAGGCAATCTTGAATCTGAAAGACCCTGAAGTCCTTAAACCTCTTAAGGCGACAGGTTTTGGAAGTGTTAAAGATACAGACTACAATGTCATAAGAGATGCCATAAGGTTAATAGGCATAGAGCTTCCTAAAAAATAAGGACATAAAACATGAGTATTCCACCACTGCCAATTGCATTAAAGAGGCAAAGAGCTATTAAGAAATGGATATTTATAGCTGTTGCGTCAATAGCTACATTATCCCTTCTAAAGACAGGTTTTTTGAATTTAAAACCACTCACAGTGCTGTCTGATATAGCTTCTCTTTTTAAGGAGGCATTTCCACCAAAATTGGATGTTGCCCCGAAATTATTAGAGGGAGCCTTTGAAACCATTGTAATGGCCATATCAGCGAGCGCCCTATCTTTTATAATAGCGCTGCCTCTGTCTTTTCTTGCTGCAAGAAATACATCTCTTCATCCTGCTATTGCTTATGCGATGCGAAGCATCTTTAGCGCTATTAGGTCTATTCCTGAATTGATTATGGCAATACTGTTTGTAGCAGCAATAGGATTTGGCATGCTTCCAGGCGTGATTGCCCTTTCAATAATCTCTGTTGGCATGCTCGGCAGGTTTTTCTATGAATCTATAGAAAGGGTAAAACCAGGCTCCATTGATGCAGTAAGGGCATCTACAGACAACAGACTTCAAATTATAATGTATGGGATACTGCCTCAGATATTTAGAGAGATATTTGATTACGCTCTTTATAGGTTTGACTGCAATCTTCGTGCATCCACTTATATTGGGATCGTAGGCGCTGGAGGAATAGGGTTTCAGGTCATGCTCTCATTAAGATTAATGCAATATCAAGAACTACTCACAGGGATAATACTTATATTTACCATGATAGCCTTCTTTGAGGCTATGGGGAAAATAACGAGGAGACGGGTAATAAGTGAGATCAGTTAAAAAAGGTCTTTGACCTTTCAATTAAAAATTTCTTTGCCACCAGATAGGGCATCGTTTCTGTTCTGATTTTTTCAGGAATAGAAATTGATAAAGCTGTTATAATAGCTACCAAGATAAGATAACCGAAAAATAGAGATAAAAAATTGTCATTCCGAGCAAAGCGAGGAATCTTGCTGTTTTCCGAAAAAGATTTCTCAAACCCTTCGGGTTTTCGAAATGACAGACATATCAACACGTTTAAAATCCTATCTCTATTTTTCGGAGATAAATAGACTTTCTAAATATTATTTCAACCCCGCACCTGCCGCACAGGTCATGGAGATTATTGAACAGATCCCCAGGGCATTGGGTGATGTGCTCAAAGGTGTTTTTTTAGAGAAATTGCTACTGGGTTTTAGAGGATAAACATGACAGATAAGATAAAGGATGCGCCCAGACTTATTGAAACAGTAAAAGCCGCCGGTTGATCTGCAAAGATAAGTCCGGGTGACTTAGAAGAAGTACTTAAGGGTTTGCCGCTTGAAGTTAATCCAGACCTGCTGGTGGGCACTACAAGATGGGCTGATGCAGCCATATATCGCCTTACATCTGATATTGCGCTGGTGCAAACCGTTGATTTCTTTACACCTATCGTAAATGACCCTTACGATTTTGGTCGCATTGCTGCTGCTAATTCATTCAGCGATGTCTATGCTATGGGTGGTAAACCTGTAACAGCCATGAATATCGTCTGTTTCCCAATAAAAGAAATGGATAAATCCATACTTCGATCCATTCTTGAAGGTGGTCTGGAGGTCATCCATAAAGCAGGGGCTGTGATGGCAGGTGGGCACAGTGTTGAAGACCCTGAATTAAAGTATGGCCTTTCAGTAACAGGGATTGTCCACCCTAAAAGATTTATCACAAATGAAGGCTCTAAACCAGGAGACCTCCTCTTGTTGACCAAGCCTTTGGGAACAGGCATTCTTGCCACCGCCCTCAAGGCAAGAAGGCTTGATGAAAAAACCACACATTATGTCACAGAGTTAATGGCTACGCTCAATAAGGATGCCTCTGAGGTAATGATGGAGGTCGGAGTGAAAGGCTGCACAGATATTACCGGCTTCGGTCTGCTCGGACATGCCCTTGAAATGGCAAAGGCAAGCAATGTGGGGATGCGTATTTATGTAGATAAAGTGCCTTTCATTCCCGAAGCAATCACCTTTGCATCAATGGGGCTAATCCCAGCAGGGAGCCACCTGAATCAGAGATTCTGTTCAAAGCATCTGGATATCGCCCCTGGTTTAGACCCTGTTATGATAGACCTGCTGGCAGATGCCCAGACATCAGGAGGCCTTTTGATTTCTGTGCCTGAAGAAAGGGCAAACATCCTCGTTGATAAACTCCTTAAAAGAGGTGCGCCAACAGTCAACATCGTGGGAGAGGTTGTGAGTGAACCAGCAAGTGTCATTCAAATTCGCTAAGGCCCCACATTTAACCTCCAAGTGCAACAAACTTAGAAGCGGCTTCAAGTAGTTCACAAAGCTTTATGTAGCAAATTACATAGTATTATGAATTCAGTTACATAAAATTACAAATGCCAATCTCTCTGGCTTTCATAAGCACATTGAAAATAAAAGAAAATTATGGTTTGTAACAGCCTGGCATTTTTTTTGCTGTTTTAATTTATGAAACCCACATGCCGAGCACTCAACGTCTTGAGTGCTCGGCACAAAGGGACATGAAAATATCATTGCCCGGCTTGACCCCCCGAACAAGCATGCCCTCTGACTTGTTCAGGGGGTCGGATGACGCAATCCAGAGGAGTTTTAACAACCCCCTAACCCCCTTCAATAAGGGGGAATTAATAAAGAGGGTTAAGAAATGGTTATGAAAGCAAAAATTCTGTATTATACTGTATTATATATAATAAGGCTGTAAAGCCTAAATTTAAAAGAAGGAGGTGAGTAAAAATGAAGACGAGATTGCTAATATGTCTTGTAGTTTTAGTGATGTTAGTCTTTGCCACAGGGAACCTACTGGCTAGGGAAATTGGTAAAGAGACAGAGCAAGCGTTGACTAATATGCAAGTGAGATTAAACATTGACCAGGCACTGTTCAGAGCAGAACTCGGTACTATTGTAACGGCATTGACTGATATGGAAAAAGCGGGAATAACCGAGAGAAATGCGATGGTAATTTTGGAGGCAACCCTTAGGGCCGACCCGACGCTGCAGGAGCTGACTACCATTGCTGCTGCGATGATTGACCTTCACGAAGTTGGAGCAACGCAAGGAGACATTATGGCGGTCTTTAGCTTGGTAGAAGGACAGATAGCCGCAGGACTGAATAAGTCGCTGGCTCTGGAAGAGTTCACCACCATTACGGCAGCCAAAGCAGACATGCTTGAAGCAGGAATGCCGGCAAGAGCAGCACTGGATGTGCTCAAAGAGGCTCTTGCGCTTGACCCGACACTACAGGAACTGACTACCATTACTGCTGCGATGATTGACCTTCACGAAGTTGGAGCAACGCAAGGGGACATTATGGCGGTCTTTAGCT
>DBNT01000138.1:5596-5727 GCA_002299835.1 Nitrospiraceae bacterium UBA665
AGGAACTGACTACCATTACTGCAAAAATAATTGATCTCACTGAAGAAGGACTAAGTATAGATGCAGCTTTGGCTGGGGTAGCCGCTGCTGCGGCTAATGGTGCTGGAAATGGCAACGGTGGCAACGGTGGC
>DBNT01000130.1:0-285 GCA_002299835.1 Nitrospiraceae bacterium UBA665
TTTTGTGTCTCTGTGAGACATGTGGGCTTCATTAGATGTAAGAGACAGGTATGTCGCAAATGATTCAAGATTATTGCCTTCTTCTGAGATGTATCTTCGGAAGTCTTTGCAGCGGATAGAGTCTTTCAGATAATGCTCCCTATAAAAAATCTCAAATGCGCTGCGGAGAACGGATATTTTCAGTGATGCAACCTTTTCATAGTCAATCAATTCACAGTTTCTTAATTCGTTTATCTGCTTTTTTATTTCTATCGTCTGGTTAGTGGAATACCCCCCCATCCCCCC
>DBNT01000130.1:619-2978 GCA_002299835.1 Nitrospiraceae bacterium UBA665
CCCCCCTTAGTAAGGGGGGGCAAGGGGGGGTGGAGTAGTTCTTTAACTTCGGGTATGCCTTCGATGTCAAGGTAAATGAAGTTTTTGTAAAGCCTGGTTATTGGAGAATACGGGCTTATGCCGAATGGTTTTTTGTTCGGGATTGCATGCAGCGGATTGATTCCCACAAATCCGCCTTTTAATCCGGAAACCCATTTCACGATTTTCTTGAGGTCGCCGAAGTCTCCCACGCCCCAGTTTTGGCATGAGCGTATGGAATAAAGGTTGATAGAGAGTCCCCATGTCTTTCCATTTTCCAGTTCAGGAGGAATATAACAGCAATCGGGAGTTATGATAATCCTCGATGTGCCTGATATTTCCATATTGGGAATTTTGAATTTTATGTCTATTGAATAATAGCCTATATCTCTATGGCGCTTATCGCTCAGGTCTATTTTTATGTATCTCCTGCCATACATCCATCGCTGGTTCGAGATAATTAATTCATTACCTGAGAGAATAAACTCATCTATTTTTTTGCCTTCTTCATTTCTGACAGACCACGAAATATGTATTTTATCTTCTTCTTTTTCTTCAACAGACACATGAATAGATATTTTAAATGGCTGCTCATTAACAGATATAACCTTCACAGGCTCTACAAATCTGTTCCACGAATATGCCTTTTGCGCATATATTTCATTTTTTATGGACTCATCAGAGTCGATATTAAGCTTCATTGCCTTGAGTATGGCTTTTTTAGTCTCAATTGGGGTTATGTGTTTGTTGCCTAATATATCCCAGTATTCAGGGATAATCCTGCAGAGGTCTGATAGTTCATTAATTAGTTCTTCATGAATGGACATATTTTATAAGTTTAGCAGATTCTTTTCATTTTTGTTCCGAAAATACCCCCCACTGCTTTAAATTGCTTTTTACACTACCGAGGCAATCGGTCTATTTAATTTTATCCCAAATTTAGAGTAAAATACTATTTTAAATTAAAAGAGCTATAATAAAAATTTCATATAGAAATTTTGTGCAAAGAGGAGGTGTATTATGGGATATGTAAGCGGTCTTAAATGCAGAGAGTGCGGCAGGGAATTTCCTGTTGAACCTATATATGTCTGTGAGTTTTGTTTTGGACCTTTAGAGGCTGTTTATGATTATAAAAAAATAAAGCGGGTGCTGACAAAGAAAACTATAGAAAAGAGAGAAAAAAACCTTTGGCGGTATAAGGAACTGCTTCCTATAGACGGAGAGCCTCAGGTCGGTTTGAAGTCAGGATTTACCCCCCTTATCAAAGCCAATAACCTTGCAAAAGAACTCGGCGTCAAAGAATTGTATGTTAAAGACGATACAGTGGCCCATCCTACCCTTTCGTTTAAAGACAGGGTTGTGGCTGTTGCCCTTACTAAAGCAAAAGAATTTGGTTTTGATACTGTAGCATGTGCATCGACAGGCAATCTTGCCCACTCAGTATCTGCGCATGGTGCAAAGGCTGGTTTTAACAGATTTGTTTTTATCCCGGCTACCCTTGAACCGAGCAAGATTGTTGCTTCATTGGTTTATGAGCCAAATCTTATAGCAGTTGACGGCAATTACGACGAAGTAAATAGACTTTGCAGCGAAATAGCAAATAAATACAGGTGGGCTTTTGTAAATATAAATATAAGGCCGTTTTATGCTGAAGGCTCAAAGACGCATGGTTTTGAAATAATAGAGCAATTAGGATGGAGTGCTCCTGACAATGTAGTAGTGCCATGCGCTAGCGGCTCCCTTCTTACAAAGATCTGGAAGGCGTTTAAGGAATTTAAGGAGATAGGGATACTGAAGGAGCTTGAAACAAAAGTCTTTGCAGCGCAGGCTACTGGATGCTCACCTATATCTACTGCTATAAAACAGGGGGTAGATGTTATAAGGCCTGTCAAGCCAGATACTATTGCAAAGTCCCTTGCTATCGGCAATCCAGCAGACGGATTTTATGCCCTGCAGGTTACAAAAGAAAGCGGAGGATATGGTGAGGATGTTTCGGATGAAGAGATAATAGATGGAATTAAACTGCTTGCAAAAACAGAGGGTATTTTTGCAGAAACTGCCGGCGGTGTTACTGTTGCAACTGCTAAAAAATTGATTGAGCAGGGCAGAATTGGCAGAAATGAGACCACAGTGGTATGCATTACCGGAAATGGCCTTAAAACACAGGAAGCGCTAACAGGTCGGACAGTTGAAGTCCACTATATAAAGCCAAACATGGATGCATTTGAAGAGATACTGAAAAAGATAAGTAAATGAGAAAATGAGTAAATATTTTTGGTTATTAAGTAAATAAGTAAATGACTCCTAAAAACAGAGATAAAAATTGTTATCCCATTAAATC
>DBNT01000121.1 GCA_002299835.1 Nitrospiraceae bacterium UBA665
TCCACCTAATCCCCTCCCGTCAAGGGAGGGGACACTTACCCACTTCAAATGAGAAAGAACCAAAACAAGCATTAAATCCAAAATAAGATAGCAATGAGTACAAAGGCAGTAACGAGTTAACTGGAGGAATTATGGGTGAGATTATAGATGTAATTGCAAGAGAAGTCATAGATTCCAGGGGGAACCCGACTGTTGAGGTTGATGCATTGCTTGACAGCGGAGCTACAGGAAGGGCTATTGTCCCATCGGGTGCATCAACAGGAAAGAGGGAGGCGCTGGAGCTCAGAGACGGGAATAAAAAGAGGTTTCATGGTAAAGGAGTTTTAACTGCAATTAAAAATATAATGGAAGAGATAGCACCGAAAATAAGAGGACTTGATTCCTGCGAACAGGTTCTGATTGACAAAACAATGATCGATCTTGACGGCACAGAAAACAAGAGCAAGCTCGGTGCAAACGCCATATTAGGCGTATCTATGGCAGTCTGCCATGCGTCTGCAAATGAATTAGGACTTCCCCTTTACAAATATATAGGCGGATGTAATGCAAAAGAACTCCCTGTGCCGATGATGAATATAATAAACGGCGGGGCACATGCCGATAATAATCTTGATATTCAAGAATTCATGATTATGCCTGTTGGTTTTAAAAATTTTACTTCAGCACTGGAGGCGGGAGCAGAAATATTCCACTCTTTGAAATCCATATTAAAAAAGAAAAAACTGAATACGGCTGTTGGAGATGAAGGAGGTTTTGCGCCAAATTTAAATACAAATGAAGAGGCCCTGTCCATAATCATGCAGGCGATTACTGAAAGTGGATATAAACCGGGAAAGGATGTTTTTCTGGCTCTTGATGTAGCGTCTTCAGAATTTTATGAAAAAGGCAGATATAATTTTGAAGGCAAAAAAATAACATCAGATGAACTCGTCAATTATTATGAGAATCTTGTTAAAAAATATCCTATTCTGTCAATAGAAGACGGGGCTGCAGAAAATGACTTAAACGGATGGAAGCTCCTCACAGACAGGATTGGCAGCAAAGTGCAGCTTGTGGGCGATGATCTGTTTGTAACTAATACGAAAATATTGAAAACCGGCATAGAGAAAGGTATAGCCAATTCTATACTCATAAAGCTAAACCAGATAGGAACTGTTACAGAAACACTTGATGCGATTGAGATGGCAAAAAGAGCAGGTTATACTGCTGTAATATCACACAGATCAGGTGAAACAGAGGACACTACAATAGCAGACCTTGCTGTTGCCTGCAACACAGGATTTATAAAAACAGGCTCCATGTCAAGAAGCGAAAGGATAGCAAAATATAACAGGCTTTTAAGAATAGAGGAGGAATTGGGAGAATCAGCGGTTTTCAAAGGCAAAGAAGTATTTTATAATATATAACAAGCTGACAAGCTAATATCAATAACTTGATGAATTTTCCGATAATATGCTTATGAGCGGCCGGATACAATCAAAAAATCTCAGACAGCAGGTTACGCTTGAAAGAAAGAGGCGCAATATAATATTTTTTACTGTTATAACACTGGCCTTCCTGTATGTAATTGTGAACATGCTGCCGGGAGATATGGGGCTGGTAAAATATATAAGACTTCTGGAGACAAAAAACAGGATAGAGGCAGAGATAAAAATAATGGAAGAGGAAAACCGTATCTTACAGACTCATATAAAGGCGTTAGAAGAAGACCCATACTATATAGAGAAACATGCGAGAGAAGAGTTCGGACTCGTAAAACCTGATGAATACATCTTTCAATTTCAGGACAATTAAAAATCCGTTGTCCGTATTCCGTTATCCGTGCTTGCCAGCCGGACACGGTTTAAGATTTTCCCGGACACGAAAATGAACTATCCGCTATATATCGCCTTTCTCTGGCACATGCACCAGCCTTATTACAAAGACCCTTTTACAGGCATCTATAGACTGCCGTGGGTAAGACTGCACGGCACAAAGGATTATCTTGACATGGTCAGAATCCTTAAAGATTTCCCTGATATCCATCAGACCTTTAACCTCGTCCCTTCTCTATTAGAACAATTAAAAGATTACATAGAAAACAACGCTACCGATAGGTATCTTGAACTGACACTGAAAGAGCCAGAGCATCTTACTGAACATGAAAAACTATTCATAATTGAAAACTTCTTTCTTGCAAACTGGGATAATATGATCAAGCCGTTTCCAAGATATTATGAACTGCTTACAAAAAGAGGTTTTCGCTTTATAAAGAGCGATGCTGTAAGAATATCAAGATATTTTACGAGCGCCGATATAAGGGATCTTCAGACACTTTTTAATCTGAGCTGGATTGACCCTATGTTCAGGGATAAAGACCCGTTTCTGAAGGAGTTAATAAAAAAAGGGAGGGATTTTACCGAAGAGGAAAAACACCTTGTCATAAAAAAACAATTCGAGATATTAAAGGAGATAATTCCAGCATATAAAGAGATGAGTGAAAGGGGGCAGATAGAAGTTTCTGTATCTCCATTTTACCACCCAATACTCCCTTTGCTCATGGATACGGATTCTGCAAAAATGGCAATGCCGCACATAAAACTGCCAAAAAAGAGATTCTCCCATCCTGAGGATGCTATAAAACAGATTAAAATGGCGATAGAATATTTTGGCAATATTTTCGGACACAGGCCTGCAGGGATGTGGCCATCAGAGGGTTCGGTAAGTGAAGATGTTGTTAGGGCAATGAGCGATGTGGGCATTCAGTGGATAGCAACAGATGAGGAAATTCTATCAATGTCAATTCAAAAACCATTACGGAGCCATGAAGGGTATCTTATAGATGCAAAGAGTCTTTATAGACCTTATAAATTCAGTGATGTCTCTATTGTCTTCAGGGACCATAAACTTTCTGATCTCATAGGATTTGCATATTCAGGCTGGAATCCAGAAAAGGCCGCTGAGGATTTTATGGGTAAATTAATTCACATAAAAAACTCCCTGCCAGAAGACAGGGCTTATCTTGTGCCGATAATTTTAGACGGAGAGAATTGCTGGGAGTATTACAAAAATGACGGTCATGATTTTCTCAGAGCCCTGTACAGCGCATTGAGCAACGACAGCAGATTTAAAACAGTAACAATATCAGAATTTATTAAAGAGCATGGTGGTGGTGATGCTATTCAGCGTCTTCATGCAGGTTCGTGGATTAATGCCAACTTTTCTATATGGATAGGACATGAGCAAGATAATCTGGCATGGGATTATCTTGCTAAAACAAGGGAAGACCTTGAATTATTCAGCAAGGCACATCCTGACAAAGACCTTACAAATGCATGGAAGGCCATTTATGCAGCAGAAGGCAGTGACTGGAACTGGTGGTATGGCGATGAACATACAACAGAAACACAGCAAGAATTTGACGAGCTTTTCAGAGGCTATTTAATGCGGGTTTATAAAGAAATGGGTAAGGATATACCGCACCATCTTTATATTCCCATATTGCAGGAAGACCGAAGCATTGTGCCTGCTAACCAGGCAAAAGGGTTTATTTATCCGAAAATTGATGGTTTTGTGACAGGTTATTTTGAGTGGTACCAGAGCGCCTATATTGATGTAAAACGGTCAGGCGGAAGCATGCACAAATCCGAAAGCATTATTGCGGCTCTTTATTATGGATTTAATAAAGATAGTCTTTTCATAAGAGTAGACCCTGCAGCGCCGTTTAGAGAGATGTATGAGCACATCATTATTCGCATAAATATCGTCCATCCGTTTGCTTTCAGAATAATATTTGACTCGCTTAAAGATAGAGCTAAAGCTGCCATGCATGAAAAGGTATTTGATGAGTGGATATTTGTTACTCATGCAAATGTGGCTGCAAAAGACATATTCGAAATAGAAATACCCTTTAAAGACATAAAGGTTAGGGAAAATGACGAGATCCATTTCTCTGTAGATATTATAAAAAACGGGGATGAGGTGGAGAGATGTCCGTGGAGGGGTTATGTGTCGGTAACTGTCCCCTCGCCGGACTATGAGACACTTATGTGGTATTAACAACAGAATAGTCCATAATCCGTAGCCAAGCATTTACAATAGAAAAGCAGGCATGGGTGAAA
>DBNT01000024.1 GCA_002299835.1 Nitrospiraceae bacterium UBA665
TCCGGAATCAAGGGGGAGGGAATGCTATTTGCTTGCAGTCAAGGGCGAGGGAATGCTATTTACCCACTCAATATGAGAAGGAGCCAAAAATAATGAGGAAGCATAAAACAGCACCGCATCCCTTTGCAATCAAGCCCCCCTTAATCCCCTCTTATATAATGTCAAAAGTTTTATGAAAAAAACGAACAGAGATATGAAATAGGTTGTATTCCCCCTTAACAAAGGGAGATAAAGGGGGTTGTAAATAAGGGGGAATTAAAGGGGGGAGGCAAGTTTATTTGCTTTCTGACAATAGTTTGTCATATGGATATGATTTAAGATAAGAAAGAAAGTCATCCACTGCATAAGACTGCACAGCATTTTTTGGTAATATAAGCGAAAAATTTCTCAATATTTTTTCCTCTTTCGGCGTAATTACCTTTAAGCTCCCATATTTGACCTCTTTTTTTGCCGCCCATTTTGAGACAATGGATATACCCATGCCATTTTCCACAGCCTCTTTGATAGACTCGGTGCTGCCGAGCACAATGGCAATACGCATATTGCTTGTGTTAATTCCGTGAGATAAAAGATACTTCTCTATCATCTGCCTTGTTCCAGACCCTTCCTCTCGTAATATAAAAGGCTCTTTGGTTATCTCTAAAATTGAAATGGTCTTCTTTTTTGCCCAGTGATGCAATGGCGGCACTATAAATACAAGCTCATCAGTAATTAATTGCTCCACTTTTATCTTATGCCTTGATGTTTCGCCCTCGACAACGCCGAAGTCAAGAATGCCTGAATTTAAAAGGTCTACAATTCTCTTTGTATTTCCTATAAAGACATTTATCTTTATTTTGGGGTGATTTTTTCTGAAGTCGGCGATGGCGGATGGAAGTATATAATTGCCAATAGTTGTGCTTGCCCCTACTGTTATGCTCCCTTTTATAAGTCCGGTTATCTTTCCTATTTCTTTTTCTGCCTCTGCATAAAGCGAAAGAATATCTTTTGCATACTTATAAAGTATTTCACCTGCAGGCGTAAGATTAATAAAACTACTTGACCTGTCAAAGAGTTTTGTTTCATAGATTTCTTCAAGCGCCTGAATCTGAAGACTAACTGCAGGCTGTGTGAGATGAACGATTTCAGAGGTCTTTGAAAAGCTCTTCGTCTCAACAACGGTGCAAAAGACTTTTAATTTGTGGTCTTCCATTTTCATAGAAATTTAATATAGCATAAAATTATTTTATATGTAAATAAAATATAAAAATAATATTCGTTACTGCCTCTTTTTTATAGCATCTCTGGCAAGGCTATCGGCTTCTGTATTCATTTGACGAGGTATGTGGGTAAGGCGATAGTCATCAAAACTTTTCAGCAATGTTGTAACCCGACTGTGAAGCGCTGTCAGGTTTTCGCTTTTTACCCTATACATGCCTTTAATCTGTTTTACAAGGAGTTCCGAGTCTGTTCGTATATCAACCGATGTCGCACCGTGTTTTAATGCTACGAGCAAGCCTTTTATCAGGGCGGTGTATTCTGCAATATTATTCGTGGCAATGCCTATATATTCCGATAGTCTAAACTCTCTGCCGTCAATTATAATAAGCGCGCCGACCCCGGAGTGTCCGGGATTTCCGCTACAAGCGCCGTCACAGTATAACAGGGCTTTTTTCATTGATTCTCATTTCCGGGTTCGTTTTTCTTTATATAATAAAGCATCCTTTTGCACTGCGGGCAGTTGATTATTTCTTGATTGCTCTTTATTTCAACAAACGACTGCGGCGGAATATGGAGATTGCACCCCTGGCATGTCTCATTTTTGGCTTCAACTACAGCAAGGCCGCGGGTTGTTTTCATTAAAGTCATATACTGATTATAGATGTCGCCTTCTATTTTGTCGGTTATCTTTTTTCTGTCCTCCTTTAATTTTTTCAATTCATTCTCAATCCGGACAATCTCTCTCTGTAGTTCATCTTTTACAGCTTCAAATCCTATCCTTTCTTTTTCAACAAGCTCATTTTGACTTTTTAGAAGTGTTTCAGTTGCCTCTATTGACTCCATTATAATCAGCATCTCATCTTCTTCATCGCTGATGTCTTTTTCAACCTTTTGGATTTCTTTTAAGTGTGCCTGATATGCCTTGTTATCCTTTATTTCGGAACTCCTCTGTTTCAGTTTATTCATTTTTTCTTTTAGTTCTGCAATCTTCAACTCTTTGTCTCTCTTCTTTTTTTCGAGGGTTTGCAGTTCCTTTTTAGCGTTTTCATAGACCTCCTGTGCCTTCTTTAAAGGTCTTTCGTGTGACAAAATCGTGGAAGGTGCGGCGTCTATTTTTAGGCGGGTTTGAAGTATAAGGGAATCGAGTTTTTGCAGTTCTATCAAAAAATTGAGTTGTTCGTTCATATGCCCCTTTTCAAGTGGGAAGTGAGAAGTTAGAAGTTAGAAAAATCCTTAAATTAGTTCTTACTTCTCACTTTTTACCTCTTACTTATCTTTGGTGGGCCCACCAGGACTCGAACCTGGGACCAACCGGTTATGAGCCGGTAGCTCTACCAACTGAGCTATGGGCCCTCATAACATCAGTTACGAGTAACGAGTGACAAGTAACAAGTAGAGCAAAGGATTGTTTGTTATTAGTTACTTGCAACTTATTACTATAAACTCGTTACTGTATTTTCGTCAAGACTTGCCGAGGAAATCCCTGAGCCACTTGTTTCTTGACGGGTGTTTCAGTTTTCTGATGGCCTTTACCTCTATTTGTCTTATGCGTTCACGGGTTACATCGAGCGCCTGCCCTACCTCTTCAAGAGTGTGCGGCCAG
The DNA here is from genome assembly GCA_002299835.1 of Nitrospiraceae bacterium UBA665. Classification (GTDB taxonomy): domain Bacteria; phylum Nitrospirota; class Thermodesulfovibrionia; order Thermodesulfovibrionales; family Dissulfurispiraceae; genus UBA665. The sequence continues at coordinate 2,804 of DBNT01000024.1, forward strand.
TCTTCGCCGATGCCAAATCGCTTCCTTATAACAATTTCCTCTTTTGGAGAAAGGGTATGTAAAATTTTATTAATACTTGCCTTCAGGTCTTCTTGAATAACAGTATCTAAAGGAGAGAGATTTGCCCTGTCCTCTATAAAATCTTTTAGCATTGTATCATCATCTTCTCCGATAGGGGTCTCTATAGATATAGGCTCTTTTGATATTTTTAGTATGCCTCTGACCTTATCAAGCGGAATTTTTGCTCGATTAGATATCTCCTCTGAAGCAGGCTCCACTCCAAATTCCTGCACTAATTCTTTTGTTATCTTGTTAATTCTGTTTATGTTTTCTATCATATGTACGGGTATTCTTATTGTGCGTGACTGGTCTGCTATTGCCCTGCTTATCGCCTGCCTTATCCACCATGTGGCATAAGTGCTGAATTTGTATCCACGTCTATATTCAAATTTGTCAACGGCGCGCATTAAGCCTATGTTGCCCTCCTGTATAATGTCTCCGAGGCTTATTCCTTTTCCGATATACCGTTTTGCAATGCTTATTACAAGACGCAGATTTGACTCCACAAGCTGCTGCTTGGCTGCAGCCAGTTCAGCTTCTTCTTTTTGCAGCTCCTTAACAACCTTTTTGATTTCGGAAGTTCTCAATCCGAGGATGGATTCCATTTTTCGTATTTCGCCCTCAATCATCCCTTGTTCCGATGCTTTGTTTTTTGACTTTTTGGCAGTGCGGAGGTTGTTTTGGAGAGATTGAAGATTGCCTCCCATTTTCTTCAGTTCTTCCAAAAAAGCTGAGATAACATCTTCTTTGAGGTTTAACTCCTTGATTTTCAAAATTATCTGTTCTTTATTTTCCTGCAATGACCTGCATATCGGGGTCTGTTTTTTGACCGGAGATATCCTGCTATTAACACAGAAACCGCCTTCTATTAAAAGTTTTTTTCTTACCGTAAAAAGAATGTTTATTTCCAGTGTGAGCTTTGAAAACCTTTCCTTTTCTTCGAGCAGGTCGTCATCCGACAAATCCTCACCGTTCTGAATCAGTTCTATTAAAGGCGCTTCACCTTTTTCTACAAGACTGCCAAGAACAATCAACTTGTTTACAACAAAAGGGATTGTGAATATAGCATTACAGATATTTAATTTTCTTTCCTCTATCCGTTTTGCTATTTCTATTTCACCGTCCTTTGTAAGAAGCGGTATTGAACTTATCCCTTTGAGATAAGCTCTTATGGGATCATACTCCTCATGAACAACATTTTTTTCATCTTCCGGTTCATCTGCCTCTTTTTCCTTTAGTTCGGCTATCTCATCAATATTGCCGGATACATCTCTGTCGTCCCTGTTAAATCCTTCTTCATAGGGATTAAATGGATTATCATCAATTCTTGGCAAGGCTCCTCCCTTTGATGTGCCCTGTGATATTTTTCTTTTTTATCAGCAGCGATTTCAGGAGCTTTATATCTCCTGTTTCAGTAGCTGACTTTATCTGTTTTTCGATATTCTTAAGGGTAAGCGCCCTTAAACAGCCTTCTATGTTTTCGTCTGCAAATTCGGTATCAATTTCAGGATTTATTGAGAGCATGGTTATCAGATTCTGCTCATCGCTGCTGCATATGGCAAGCAAATTTTCAATAAATACTCTGTTTTCTATGCCAGTTTCTATGCCAGTTTCTATGCCAGTTTCTATGCCAGTTTCTATGATAGATGCGCCGGCTATCGTTTTTACCTTTTCAAGTATACCTCTTACCAGAGGATTTTCTATAATTTCGGGATTGATACTGGTTGATATGAGGTGTGATTTTTCCGGAGCGCAAATGGCTGCACTTAACAGTATCTTTTCGTCTCTGCTAATGTTTAAAATAGGGTTTAAAATAGAATTAACGGGCTTTTGCTTGTTTGAATCAGGCTTGAGAGCCTTTTGCCTTATAGCAATAAATTCTTCCCGCAGGGCTGCCTCGTTTATTTTCGACTTTTCAGCAAGTTGCCGTATTGTTTCGTCTTTTAGCAAATTATCAGGGCACTTTAAGATCGCGTTTAACATGTGCCTGACAGCATCGAGCTTGCTTTTGTTAGAAATCCTAAGCATAAATTCCACGGGTGTCAAGGCAGTTGACATATATCTTCTGAAATATCCCTCGCCATGTTTTTTCAGCAACGAGTCAGGGTCTTCGCCTGACGGCATCGGGAGTATTTTTGCAGCTATGCCACAGGCATAAACGAGTTCAAGAGATCTTTTTGCTGCTGCAGTGCCTGCAGCATCTCCGTCAAATACGAGCAAAACTTTATCAGAAAATCTTTTTATCTTTTTCAAATGGCCAGGGGTCAATGCCGTTCCTAAAGGAGCAACAGCATTAGCTATTCCGTATTGATGACACATTATTACATCCATGTAGCCTTCCGCAATTATGGCATAACCTTTTTGAGCTATAGAGTTCTTTGCGATATTGAGACCATAAGTTAAGTCTCCTTTTTTGAAGATAATACTGTCCGGAGAGTTTATATATTTCGGGGCATTTTTCAGAGGAGACATTATCCTGCCGCCAAAGGCAACGACCCTTCCCTGAAGGTCAAAAATAGGAAACATTAATCTGTCCCTAAAAAAGTCATAAATGCCGTGTTCATTAGAATTTACCCCGTTAGAAAGCCCCGATGAGTTAACCCCGTTAGAAAGCTTGGAGGGGGCTTCTTTTCTAACGGGGTTTACAAGTCCGGATGCCTTTATATGTTCTACCGTGAAACCTTTTGATTTCAGGTGATTAAAAAGAGAGTCCCTTTCGTTTTTACTATATCCAAGAGAAAACTTTTCAATTGTCTCATGGTTGAGTCCTCTTTCGTTCAGATAAGAAATGGTTTGTTTAGAAAATTTTAAATTATTATGAAAAAAAATAAGCGACTCTTTATAAATTGCAAATAAACCCTCTTTTATCCCGCTTTTGACTTCTGTCATCTCTGTCCCAAAAAATCTTCTATTTTTTGGGGACCCCGTCTGACTTCTGACTTCTAAGTTTATCCCTGCTCTTTGTGCAAGATAAGAAACAGCCTCCTGAAAGGTCATGCCTTCAGATGACATTAAAAAAGAGAATATATCGCCGCCTTTATTGCACCCGAAACAGTGAAATATCTGCTTTGAGGGGCTTACCATAAAAGAGGGTGTTTTTTCTGAATGAAACGGGCATAACCCTTTGTAGTTCTGACCTGCCCGCTTGAGTTCCACATGCTCTGCTATAATATCAACAATATCTATTTTAAGCTTTATATCTTCAACAATAGGGTTCATAGTTAGCTCATAGTTCATAGTTCATAGTAAAAAAGCAAAATTTAAAGAGGAAAGATAAAAATTTCGGAATAATTTTTAATTTTAAATTGTAATTTTTAATTTTTCTTTTTTTATCTTTACTCTTTTTAACATCTATGAGCTATGAGCTATCAGCTATCAGCTAATTTCTGGTTATTCTTCTAAAGCCCGAGCACTCAAGGATATTTAGCTTTTCACTTTCTGTTATAGTGTCCAAAAGCAGGTTGAAACCGAGATTGTCGCTCGCTATATGTCCTGCTATAATAACATTTACATGATTTTTCTCAGCTTCTTTTCTGTGATCTTCGCTCAGGTGCATGGCAACAATGGTGTTTATTCCGCTTAAAGAAAGGCTCTGGAAAATATCTTTTGACCCTTCTGTTCCCCCTGTCATATCAACAAATATTTTTCCGGCCTTTCTATCTTTTGATCCGAGCAATATTTTAGGTCCGGCATTGTTTTTTTCGGACTCTTTGTATTCAGGCAATTCCCTTAGCAGTGTTATGATATCATCCACTGTATAAGGCTTCTTTTCATCAAATAGTTTCTGTAGATAAGATGCCACCATATTGTCTGACGGCGTGTGAAGGCAAACGAACGGAATGTTCAGCAGCCTTGCGGCATCAACAGCCCTTGCATGGTTTGCAGGCATAAGCTTTCTTTCCACTTCCTTTATTCTTCCCTCCATAAGGTTTTCTGCTATGTTAATAGGAACACCGAATCTGCTAAGAATATCTGCCTGCATATGCATTACAGTGTATAGATTTGCATATGCCCTGCCTTCGGGGTGATGCGACACTATGACATCAACATTGGTATTTTTGTTTTTCAGGGTTTCTGCCAGAAGCACTTCTCCTACTTCTATGTCTATTCCTATGAGGATGCTATTGATTTCCTCATCACCGCTTCCGTGCAGTATCCTTGAGTCTGAATATGGGTTGTCGAGAGATTCCTGATCAAACTTCTCTTTTTCTTCAGGTTTCAGATTTTCATAATCTTTTTTTCTGCGCCCAAGCTCTTTTAATACCGTTTCTTTACCTCTCGGATCATTTTCCATTCCAGTTGATATTGCCTTTTTATAAAATTCCGATAATTTCACATTTCACCTCTTGACAAATTACCAAGATTTTATTAAATAAATAAATAATTGAGAAAATAACTTAATTACTTAGTTAAAAGTTCTCTTACTTTTTGACTGACAATTTTTCCGTCAGCAGCCCCTTTTGTTTTTGGTGCAACAATCTTCATAACTTTACCCATATCATTGGGTGATACTGCATTGCATTCCTTTATGGCAAACAGTATGATTTCATCAAGCTCCTCTGAAGAAAGCTGTTTTGGAAGGTATGTCTGGATTATCTCAAGTTCTTTTTTCTCTTTTTCAGCGAGATCTGTCCTGCCCGCTAAAGAAAACTGCTCTATAGATTCTCTTCTTTGCTTTGCAAGGGAAGACAAAACCGACAGGATATCATCATCTGTAAGGGTTGCCATTTTTTCGATGGATTTATTTTTCAAGGAGGACTTGGTCATGCGGATGACCGATACTTTCAGTTCATCCCTTGACTTCAAGGCCTCCTTGAGTTCTGCATCGAGTTTCTCGATGGTGCTGACGATAATGCTGGCAGGGGCGGACATTTCTACCTCGCTGGCCTTGCTGAGAATGTTTTTCTCTTCGCAGCCTTTTTACGGGCAGCTATAATCTTCTTCTTTTTCTTGACGCTCGGCTTGTCGTAATGCTCTCTCTTTTTAATCTCCGAGAGTATGCCTTCTCTCTCGCACTGTTTTTTAAAGTGCTTAAGAGCTGAATCTAAAGACTCGTTATCTCTTACTTTTACAGAGGGCACTTATAATCCCCCCCTCTCTTGTTAAGATTTTAAGTATTTTAATTTACCAGTTAGCGAAAAACTCTGTCAAGAAACTTTGCACATATATTGTGGCGCGCCCAGGAGGATTCGAACCCCCGACCTGCGGATTCGTAGTCCGACGCTCTATCCATCTGAGCTATGGGCGCACTCCTTATTTTTCAATGAGTTATAAACCAATGCTGATATTTTAACATATCAATGATAATTATTGTATTGCGCCGTCTTATCACTGTCAGTAATCAAGCAAAGCAGGCATGGCTTCAAAGCCTTCAGCGATGCGATAAGATGATTTATCTGCGCGTTTTTCTGCTGAATATAAAAGGTGACAGTGAA
>DBNT01000159.1:0-198 GCA_002299835.1 Nitrospiraceae bacterium UBA665
GGTGGGACGGTTCGGCTCTAAGCCAAAGCACTCAATAATTGAGTGCTCGGTCGAGCACCAAAATTTGGTGCTCTGAGTATCGCCGCTAAAGGCTTTTTACCCATGCCTGACTACTACCCCCAAAAATCCCCCTCCCCTTGACGGGAGGGGGCAAGGGGGAGGGGTAACCTTAAAGATAAACTATTCACCCTCACCCTA
>DBNT01000159.1:563-5292 GCA_002299835.1 Nitrospiraceae bacterium UBA665
GAACAGTTTTAGAATTTCTAAATCAGGATTTGGGGGCTAATACAGGCTACGGATTATGTTTTGAGATATGTTAAGATATTTGTTATGGACAAACTGATTATAAGAGGGGGGAAACCGCTCAAGGGAGAGGTTCGGATAAGCGGGGCAAAGAATGCTGCTTTGCCCATTATGGCATCAACCATTCTTGCACATGGGGAGCACAATATTGAAAGGGTTCCACACTTAAGAGATGTTATGACCATGGGAAGGCTGCTTGCCAATCTCGGCGCCGGTTTTCATTTTGAAGATAATAAAATTATCATAGACTGCAGCAAAATTAAAAATTTTGAAGCGCCATATGACCTTGTAAAAACCATGCGTGCATCGGTCCTCATATTATGCCCGCTTGTAGCAAGATTCGGAAAGGCAAAGGTCTCTCTGCCAGGAGGGTGCGCCATCGGTGCAAGACCCATAAACCTTCATCTCATGGGTCTGGAAAAAATGGGGGCAAAGATTGAGCTTCAATCAGGATATGTAATCGCAAAGGCTAATCGACTTAAAGGCGCATCTATCTATTTCGACACCATTACTGTGACAGGCACAGAAAACCTCATGATGGCTGCTGCACTTGCAAAGGGAACTACTATCCTTGAAAATGCTGCGCGGGAGCCGGAGGTAGTAGACCTCGCCAACTGCCTTATTGCAATGGGTGCAAAGATAAGCGGTGCGGGTGACAGCGTTATTGAGATAGAGGGAGTGGATGAACTGAAACCAATAAACGATTACAGAATAATTCCCGATAGAATAGAGACAGGCACATTTATGGCTATTGCAGGAATTACAGGAGGAGATTTGGTGCTTAAGGACTGCGAACCAAAACACCTTGATGCAATAATAATGAAGTTAAAAGACACAGACGTTATATTTAAGGAGACCAAAAAGGGTCTTAGGGTAATAGGACCAGAGAAATTCATTGCAAGGGATGCAAAGACAATGCCCTATCCTGGATTTCCTACAGACATGCAGGCGCAGTTTATGGCTATGATGACAGTCGCAAATGGAACAAGCGTTATTAAAGAGACCGTATTTGAAAACAGGTTTATGCATGTGGCGGAACTAAAAAGAATGGGCGCTGACATAAACATAGAAGGCGGAACTGCCACGATAAAAGGCGTTGAAAAGCTCAAAGGATCGCCTGTAATGGCTACGGATTTAAGGGCATCCGCATCTCTAATTGTAGCAGCCCTTGCTGCTGAAGGCGAAACTACGATACACAGAATCTATCATCTTGATAGGGGATATGAAAGCATTGAGCAAAAACTTAAGCATATCGGAGCCGAGATTGAGAGGGCAAGTAGTTAGTTGAGATAATCAAAATGGACACCATCGAAAAACTAAAAATACTTTCAGATGATTCACGGTATGACCTTGCCTGCGCATGCGGGACAACCAAAGATGACCGCAGAAAAAGAGGACTTGATGGCAAGTGGCTCTATCCTGTTGCCCTTCCAAATGGCGGATATTCAATACTCCTAAAAACACTTCTTTCTAATGCATGCACAAATGACTGCAAATACTGTCCTTTGCGCTCAGAAACAAATGTTCGGCGATGCACACTCCAACCAGATGAGGTGGCAAATGTATTTATGGAATATATTAGGAGAAAAAAAGTTTTTGGCCTTTTTTTAAGTTCAGCCGTTATTAGCAATCCTGATTACACAATGGACAGGATAAATGCCGCTGCACGCATTGTCAGATACAAACACAACTACAAAGGCTACATTCACCTGAAAGTAATTCCCGGTGCATCTGACGCAGCCATAGAAGATTCTATTTCGCTGGCAAGCGCTGTTTCCCTGAATATCGAAACTCCGGGTAAAAAACATCTCAATGCCCTTTCTAATAAAAAGGAATACATGAATGACATCATTCGTCCATTGAAACTAATGTCAAAGCTTACAGGTCAAGGCATGAGACGCTCTAATATAAAATGCACAACTCAGTTTATTGTTGGAGCCTCTGATGAAACGGATTCAGAGATAATACAGTATATGTTTAATTTATATAATCGCTTAAAATTTGAGCGAGTCTATTTTTCTGCCTACCAAAAAGGGCTTGGACATCCTGATATTCCTGGAGAGGTGAGAGCGCTGCCAAGTCCAAATAGCATGTTCATGCGTGAACATCGTTTATATCAGGTGGATTTTCTTGTGCGGAAATATGGATTTTTGAAAGATGATATTCCAATAGATTCATCCGGCAATCTGAGGCTCGACAAAAATCCTAAAGAAGTATGGGCTGAAAACCATCCAGAATTTTTCCCTGTCAGAATCAATACATCTGACAGAGAGGCATTATTAAAAGTGCCCGGGCTCGGAATAAAGACTACAGGAATGATCCTAAAAATGAGGCGCCAAAAAAGAATTGCCAGCCTTGAAGATTTAGACATTAAAGGCAGAAAGCTTAAAAAAACAAAACAGTATGTGATTTTTGACTGAATTAAAACCTCTGCCTTATATTTTTAGAGGATCTACATCTATTTTTACTTTAATGTCTTTAAGTCCTTCAATCTCCTGAAGCAGCCTTTTAGCAGTTTCATGCAGCATTTTTCTGTCCTTTGATTTTAAAAGTATCTGGATAGAGTGGATGAATAATTTCATTGCAGATGGCATTACTGTAGGCCCTAAAAGCTCTAATCCATTTATATTAGCATAGTGATGGATGATTTTCTGTATGTCATGCAAAAGCCTGTCGGTATCTTTTTTTATAAAAATACTAAAAAGTATTATTCGTGAAAATGGAGGATAATTAAGCGATTTTCTTTGAGTCAATTCACTTTTGTAAAAGCCCTGAAAATCATAGTTTTTTATAAATCTTAATATTTTGTTTTTTGGATTCCATGTCTGCAAATAAAGAAACCCCTCTGTTTTTATCAACTGAGAAATTTGCATCACCTCCTGAAATGCCCTCTCATATGCCCTAAAATCAGGCTGCGCAAGAAGTCCATCTGCGTTAAAAATAGCGACAGCGTCAAGTTTTTTATCCCTGATTTTTTTTGCTGCATAGGTTGTTCCAACTATAAATGAAGTAAAGTCATCTGGCAGCTCTGTAATGGTTTTAGATATGCCTTTGGTTTTTTCTATTAAAAAAGCATTAATTTTTAAGGCTCTCTCTAACTCTTCTTTTATCCGTTCTATTCCTGCGCCGACTGGTTTTATATTAAACCCCCTGCATCCTCTACAGCTTTCTATAACTGCTTCCTCATTGCCGCAATAATGGCATCTGACAATATTTTTGCCTTTATAAAATACCAAAGAAATGCCGCACTTATTACACTGGGCTACATGTCCGCAGTCCTCGCATCTTATGAGGGAATAGCCTTTTTTGTTAACTAAAAAGAGAAATCTCCCCCCTTTTGAGGCAATATTTTTTGCCTCTTTAAGAATATCTCTGGATATGGTAGATACATTTTCTTTTTTTATATCCACAATTTTTATCTTAGGACGTTTTAAATCTGTCTGCTCATTGCTAACTAAAGTTGTGTATTTGCCTATTTTTGCATTATAGATAGATTCTGCTGATGGGCAGATAGAAGACAAAAGCACGGATGACTTTTCTATGAATCCTCTCATCACAGCCGCATCCCTTGCATTATACCTGAGCCCTTCTTCTCCTTTATAAGAGTGGTTGTGTTCATTTAGGACAGTAATAAAAGAAATATTCATAAGGGGTGCAAGCATCGCAGACCTTGTGCCTAATATCACATCGGATTGGCCTGCAATAATACGCGTAATGGCATCTATCCTTTTCTTTTTTGTGAGATTGCTGTGGAGGACGCACACCCTTTCATCAAAAATATTTTTAAGCATTGAGGCAAGCCCTTCAATCTGACTGATTTCTGGCACAAGGATTATAGCCCCGTGCATTGAGAGGCGGCATTTGTCTAAAACCTCATTGAGCAAAAAATACTCCTGTGATATTGACGATGCATGATAGAGAAATGATTTGTAGTTTTTGTTTTTAATGCAGTTATAAATAAGCAAAAGTTCAGAATTTTCGGCTTTTATTTTTTCTTCGTTATTTTTTGCTTTAATCGCTAATCTCTCAACTTGTTGAGCGCCCTGATGATTGGGGTCACCAAAAAATCTTGCGATTTTCTTGTCCCCGAAGCCTGCCCCCAAGATCCTTTGTCGGGGGTTATTAGTCGGGGATTGGGATGATTTGCTGACTGCTGTTTTTACTGCTTCTTCAAAAAAGCTGCTTTTTAAGGCAATTCCCATGGGCATGAGATAGTAGTCAGAGAGCCATTTCAAAAATAAAAGGGTTGATTCTGAAGCAAAATGACAGTGAACATTCAAAATCTCTTTTATATTCTTTTTTTCTTTTATTTCTGCCTCTTCTGTTACTGATATAACAAGACCGTAATAGGCTTTGCCCATAAGCGGAGCCTTTACTATTCGGCCTTTTAAATCATTTTGAGCATCTTTAGGCACTTTATAAGTAAGAGGAGAAATCTTTAACGGAAAAACAACATCGGCATACATAAATAAAAGAATACAGCATTAAGGATAAAGTAAACAACCCGTAATCCGTAATTATGGAAAGCATTTGACTGCGAATTATGGACAACTTCGGCAGGCAATCTCGCTATCTGGAAGGGTTTGATAGAGCTGCCTATCGGCAATAAATTTGAAGCCATGCCTGAAATCCCCTCCCCCTTGACGGGGGAGACTCTCTTGATTCCCTCCCC
>DBNT01000151.1 GCA_002299835.1 Nitrospiraceae bacterium UBA665
CTCAATCTGAGAAAGAGCCTTATTTATTATGCAGGAGATTATTTATTGCTGGATCTGGGTAGAAGTATTTTCGGAGTACATAAAAATTAATAATATAGCAATAAATTTTTTTTATTTGACCAATTGTGCTGTTGTGCATTAGATTTTTATTGCCTTTTTAATATTTGTATCGTTGTTTTTTCATGCCTTTAAAACCAACACAAAGAGGAGGATTTTATGCCAAAAAAGTATGATACGCCGCTGTTGGATGAGCTTGAAAAAGGCCCGTTCCCGAGCTTCGTAACAGAGATTAAAAAAGCAGCAGCCAAGAATGATATGGCTGCAGACGAATTGGGCCTGCTCGAAAAATCCTACAGGGACAAAAGGGGTTACTGGAAGCATGGTGGAATAGTCGGCGTCAGAGGTTATGGCGGAGGAGTTATAGGAAGGTATTCATACCTGCCGGAAGAATTCCCCAATGTAGCAAACTTTCATACCGTAAGAATTAACTCAATCTCCGGATTTTTCTACACATCTAAGTTCCTCAATGAGATGTGCGATATCTGGGACAAGCACGGGAGCGGTCTTACAAATCTTCACGGTTCCACAGGCGACCTTGTTCTTTTAGGAACAACAACAGAGAATCTCGAACCCATATTTGCTGAATTCTCATCGCGCGGCTGGGATTTGGGCGGCTCTGGTTCTGCTATGAGGACGCCGAGTTGCTGCGTTGGTCCGGCAAGATGCGAGTGGTCAAATATTGATACACTCGATATAACATACAACATAACACAGGAATGGCAGGATGAGATGCACAGACCTGCATTCCCTTATAAATTCAAATTCAAGACAGCAGGCTGCGCAGTTGACTGTATAGCATCTATTGCACGTGCCGATTGCTCCATTATCGGAACATGGAGGGGTAAAATAGAGGTTAATCAGGACGAAGTTATAAATTATGCAAAAAAGGGCATGAACATTCAGGAAGAGATTGTTAATATGTGCCCGAGTAAGTGTATGAGCTATGATGGAAAAAACCTTAAGATAAACGATGAAGATTGCGTGAGGTGCATGCACTGTATTTCGAAAATGACAAAGGCATTAAAACCTGTAGGAGAGAAGGGCGCAAGCATTCTTGTCGGCAGCAAGGCCCCATTTGTTATCGGCGCAACACTTTCATGGGTAATAGTGCCGTTTATGAAGATGGAGCCACCGTATGACGAATTCAAAAGCCTTATCAGAAAGATGTGGGAGTTCTGGGATGAGCACGGAAAGAACAGGGAAAGGATTGGCGAGCTTATAATCAGAAAGGGCATGAGGGAGTTCCTCGAGTTCATCGGCGTCGAGCCCCAGTCTCAGCAGGTAAAAGAGCCAAGGAGAGATCCATTTTTCTTCTGGAAGGAAGAGGAGTTAAAACCCAATTCAGAATTGTTAAAAAATAGATAAAGGAGGAAATTATGTCAGCACCACAGAGAAGAACAGATATAGGACCGCCTCATTATAAGGACTTTCTGCCTCCGGTAATCCAGAAAAATTACGGAGACTGGAAATATCATGAGATTTTAAACCCGGGCGTTATGGTGCATGTAGCAAATAGCGGAGATAAAATCTGGTCGGTAAGGGTTGCCTCTCCAAGGCTGCTCAGCACCGATACAATAAGGGAAATGGCTGCCCTGGCCGAAAAATACTGCGGGGGGTATATCAGATTCACTACAAGAAATAATGTCGAGTTTTTAGTGTCAGATGAAAAAAACCTTGAGTCCCTTCAGAAGGAATTAAAAGATAAAAAATACATGATTGGCGGCATAGGCCCGAGAATAAGCAATATAGTTCACACTCAGGGATGGGTTCACTGCCATTCTGCATGTACTGATGCCTCCGGCATTGTGAAAGTTTTGATGGATGAATTCGCTGATTATTTTACTACAAAAAAGTTACCCAACAAGGTAAGACTTGCTGTTGCATGCTGTGTTAATATGTGCGGCGCGGTTCACTGCTCTGACATAGCAGTTGTGGCTGTCCACAGAAAAGTGCCGACAATTGATCATGATAAGGTCAAAAATATGTGCGAGATTCCATCTACTATTGCTTCATGCCCGACAGGCGCTATTAGCCCTGATCCGGCAAAAAAGAGCATTAAGATTAATGCAGATAAATGTATGTACTGCGGCAATTGCTTTACAGTATGCCCTCCTGTTGAAATACACGACCCTGAATTTGACGGCGTAGCTATTGTTGCAGGCGGCAAGGTGGGCAACCTCAGAAGCAATCCAAAGTTCTCAAAACTGGTTGTGCCATATATCCCTAATAATCCCCCGAGATGGCCGGAAGTGACAGAGGTGATGAGACAAATACTCGATGTCTATGTTTCTGATGCGAAAAAGCATGAAAGGGTTGGCGAGTGGATAGAAAGAATAGGCTGGGAGAAGTTCTTTAAGGTTACAGGGTTGCCGTTTACCCACCAGCATGTTGACGACTTTGTTATAGCGAGGGAGACATTCAGGACAGCGGCAACATTTAAATGGTAATATTAACAGGATAAGGTTAAGGTTGAGGCTGAGAAAAATCCTTAACCTTATCCTCAACCTATAAAGAAAGGGGTGCGAGATGGAAAAGGAAGAGGTAAAGAAAAAGATCTATGAGATGGTAGAGAAGTCTATGGGCAAAAAGAAGCTGAAATCCAGCGATATTCAGAAAACTATATCGGCAGAAGTCGGCATCTCAAGGGATGAGGTCAAAGAGGCATTAAGGGATTTAGTTGACGACGGTACGCTTATTTATACATATTTTGGCGGCAGTTTTGTAGAGATCCCGCCAAAATAATAATTAAAATTAATCGTTTGTTTTTTAAAAGGCAGCCCACTTTTAAATGTGGTCAACTGCCTTTTTTTGTTATGAAGAACCCTGCGGTCTTGCTGCAGGGTATCCTAAGAAATTTCCCCTCCCTTGACGGGAGGGGATAAAGGGGAGGGTGAAAACAGCATCTTAATCACCCCCACCCTAACCCTC
>DBNT01000051.1 GCA_002299835.1 Nitrospiraceae bacterium UBA665
TCTTTACGGATTATGGTCAGAGAATTGATGCATTTTATCGTTTGTGATATTATGAAAAAAGAACCCCGCACCCAGTTGTGAATACAAGGGGCAATACCACATTCAGCAGGTATTCCCATTTTTCCCCCCAACTGTGTGCGGGGCAGGAGATTAAGTGGAAGAGACTGGCGTTGTAAAAGAGATAATCGGCTCTAATGCAATTGTAATTGTTCAAAGACAGGATGGATGTAAATCGTGCCCTGGCGGGTCTGTATGTAAGAATATAGGAGGCGAGGAGTCTGCAGTAGAAGCAGTAAATGAGGCAAATGCTCTGCCTGGTGATACTGTAAGGATTGTTTTTAAACAGTTCAGTTATGTAAAAGGCACTGTCTTAGTTTATGGAATGCCTGCTCTCATGCTTATATTAGGAGCTATTATTGGGAAAGGGTATATAAGCAAAATGCTGCCCGGTATGGAACCTGATCTTGTATCTGTTATAAGTGGTTTCGGTCTTTTTATATTCAGTTTTATCATGATGAAGTTCATATTAAAAAGATATGAAGGAAAAAAAGAATATATGCCAGTGATAAGTGAAATAGTATCAAAGAGTCATAGCGTCAAAGCGCTATAGTGTCAAAGTATCAAAGTATCATAGTGTCAAAGTCTTTGATACTTTGACACTATGATACTAAAAATAAAGGGGGGTTTATGGCAAGATTAGATGCTGAAAAAATTAGGAATGTAGCAGTAATAGCCCATAGCGGGGCCGGCAAAACCTTGCTTACAGAGGCGATTTTATTTAATGCAGGGGCTATTGACAGAATAGGCAGCACTGATGCCGGAAATACAGTTACAGACTATGAACCTGAGGAGATTGCAAGGAAGATAAGCGTTACATCGGCTGTGGCATTTTGCGACTGGAAGAATCACAGGCTAAATATCTTAGATACTCCCGGCTTTATTAATTTTATTGAAGACACGAGGGGATGTCTGAGGGTATCTGACGGAGCCATTGTTATTGTAAGCGCTATATCAGGAGTAAAAGCTGAAACAGAAAAGGTATGGAAATATGCCTGTGAGTTTGAAATACCGAGAATCGCATTTATAAATAAAATAGACAAAGAAACGGCAAATTTTGATAACGCTATTGCAGAGATAGAAAAATCATTTGAAACAGATGCAATTGCACTGAACATACCTCTGGGAGAGGGAGAAAAATTCCGGGGGATAGTAGATATAATTTCAATGAAGGCTTATATATCAGACAATGGGAGCGTTATAGAGGCGGAAATCCCGGAGGAGGCAAAAGCTACCGCATATGAATTTAGAAAAAAACTTGTAGAAAAGATTGCTGAGGCTGATGATGTGCTTTTGGAGAAATACCTTGAGGGGATAGACCTTACAGAAGAAGAGGTTGCAAAAGGCATACAAGAGGCATCCCTCACAAGGAGATTTATTCCGGTTGTCTCTGGCTCTGCTACAAAAAATATAGGCATAGCCCAGCTCATGGATGCAGTGCTTATGTGCCTGCCTTCACCTCTAAAAATGAGCAGGATTTCTCCTATAAGGGGAAGAAATCCGAAAGATGGGAAGGATGTTACAAGAAAACCGTTATCTAATGAGCCGCTAACAGCATATGTATTTAAAACAATTGCTGATCCATATGCAGGAAAGATGTCAATATTCAGGCTGTATTCAGGAGTATTTAAGGCTGACTCTACAGTATTGAATGTCTCTACGAACACAAAAGAAAGAGTGGGGTCAATCTTTTATCTGCTTGGCAAAAAACACATTCCGGTTCAATCAGTCGGACCCGGAGAGATTGCTGCCACTGTAAAGCTTAAGGATACAAATGTTGGAGACACCCTTTGTGAAGAGCATCATCCCATAATTTTAGAGAAGGTTAAATTTAGAGAGCCAGCAATATCTTATGCAATAGCGCCTAAGACAAAAGGCGATGAAGAAAAGGTAAGCATAGGAATTCAGAGGATACTTGAAGAAGACCCCACCCTTCATTTTATAAGGGATGAGGAATCAAAGGAAATGATACTTTCCGGTATGGGGCAGGTGCATCTTGAAGTTGCTCTTGAGCGGTTAAGGCGTAAATTCGGTGTTGAAGTAGAGATGAAAGCACCAAAGATTCCTTATAGAGAGGCGATAAAAGTATCTGCAAAGGCACAGGGTAAATATAAAAAGCAGTCAGGAGGACGCGGACAGTATGGCGACTGCTGGATTGAGATAGAGCCACTGCCAAGAGGCAGAGGATATGAATTTGTTGACAAGATTGTGGGTGGTGTTATACCTCATCAATACAGGCCAGCAGTTGAAAAGGGAATAATTGAGACAATGAAAGAAGGCATATTGGCAGGCTATCCGGTAGTTGATATGAAAATTACACTTTACGACGGTTCTTATCATTCGGTTGACTCTTCTGAAATGGCATTTAAGATAGCTGGCTCAATGGCATTAAAAAAGGCATTTCAGGATGCAAAACCTGTTTTGCTTGAGCCGATAATGAAGATAGAAGTTATAACTCCTGATGATGTTTTAGGTACTGTAATCGGCGATTTGAATTCAAGGCGCGGAAAGGTGCAGGGTGTAGAGCCTCAGGCAGGCAGTAACCAGAAGATATTTGCCCTCGTTCCAATGGCAGAGATGCTTACATATGCAAACCAGCTTCAGAGCATGACATCAGGAAGGGGGCTTTATTCAATGGAATTTTTGCATTATGAGGAAGTGCCGGGGCATACATCACAGAAGATAATATCCGAAAGACAGAAACAGAAGGCGGAAGATCACTGATATGAAAAAACCCTGGTCGGGAAGGTTTACGGAAAAGACAGCGGATATTGTAGAGCAATATACCGAATCGCTCTCTTTTGACAAAAGGCTATGGAGATACGATATCGAAGGAAGCATTGCACATGCGAAGATGCTCTCAAAACAGTCCATCATTCCAAAGAAAGATGCGGATAAGATAATCAAAGGGCTTAAGGAAATCTACAGAGAAATAGAAGATGGCAGGTTTAAATTCAGGGAAGAGTTTGAAGATATTCATATGAACATCGAGGCCGCCTTAATCGAAAAGATTGGCGATATTGGAGGGAGGCTTCATACTGCAAGGTCAAGAAATGATCAGGTAGCGCTGGACATCAGGCTTTATCTCAGGGCAGAGGTCAAAGAAATAATTTCACTTTTAAAAAATCTTGAGACTGTTCTTGCAGACATGGCGGAAAAGCATCTCGGCGCAATAATGCCCGGATATACGCATCTTCAAAGGGCGCAGCCGGTTCTTTTATCTCATCACTTAATGGCTTACGCACATATGTTTGAAAGGGATAGGGCAAGGTTTTCGGATGCTCTTAAGAGAATTAATATTTTACCTCTCGGCTCATGTGCCCTTGCAGGCACAACACTTCCAACAGACAGGTATTATATTGCAGAGCTTTTGGGATTTGATGCTGTGTCAGAAAATTCTATGGATTCAGTATCCGATAGAGATTTTGCCCTTGAATTCCTTTCCTGTTCTTCAGTTCTTATGATGCATACATCAAGAATGGCAGAAGAGTTGATGCTATGGTCTTCCGAGGAGTTTTCCTTTATAGAATTGCCTGATGCATTTACAACAGGCTCAAGCATCATGCCTCAGAAGAAAAATCCTGATGTTGCAGAATTAATGCGCGGAAAAACAGGAAGGGTCTATGGCAATCTCGTAAGCCTGCTTGCAACAATGAAAGGACTACCGCTCACATATAACAGGGATATGCAGGAGGACAAAGAGCCGGTTTTCGATACCGTTGATACGGTCAAATTAACGCTGAATGCCCTTATTCAGATGCTTCCCAAAATAAAATTCAATGAAAAAAGATTGAAGGACACAGCAGGTGCAGCCTTTTCAACCGCCACAGATATTGCGGAATATCTTGTGAGAAAAGGCATCCCATTCAGAACCGCTCATGAAATCACCGGAAAGATAGTTCGCTATTGTATTGATAATAGCAAGAAGCTTTCTGATTTAACTATCTCTGAATATAAATCCTTCTCAAATGTAATCGGGAGTGATATCTATAATTTCATCGGCACATCGGAATCCGTAAATGCAAAGAAGTCATACGGCGGCACATCTCCTGAAATGGTGAAAGAGCAAATAAAAAGGTTCAGGAAAAGTCTGAAATGAAATTTAGACAGCGACTTTTATTGGTATTGCTTTTGATTTGCAGTGCTTTGTTCATTATCTCCTGCGGCAAAAAAGGAGACCCAACCCTTAAGACCTTTGAAAAACCAATGCCTGCGAAGGAAATAATTGAAGCTCATCATGAGGATACTAAGGGTAAAGGCTATCCATCTAAAGAACTGGAGGTTAATCTTGAATCCTTTGTGCCTTCAAAGCCTGTGAATTTAACATATGTTCCATCTGCAAAAAAGGTTTATCTCATATGGGATAAAAATCCGGAGACATGGGTTAAAGGATACAGGATATACAGAAAAAGGGAATCGGAGGTAGAGTTTAAATTGATAGGCGAATCTATTTTACCTGTCTTTATAGATAATGAACCACTATCTTTAAAGGCTATTTACTATGTAACTGCCGTAGGCCCCAAAAAAGAAGGTATGCCATCGGATAGTGTTATAGTTCATCCTTTGGCAGAACCATAGAATGGAAAAGATACTTTTAGGTCATGGAAGCGGCGGCAGGTTAATGCATCAGTTAATCAGAGAATACTTTGCACCCAAATTTAACTTAAAGGAATTCAATGACTCAGCAGTTGTTAATTTCCCCACTTCCCTTGTTCACCCATTCGCCAATAGCGTGGAGCGTCAAGCGTTAAGCGTTAATCGCACGACGTTATTAAGGCTTGCATTTACCACAGACTCCTATGTGGTTTCTCCGATATTCTTTCCCGGCGGCAATATCGGAGATCTTGCTGTAAACGGCACTGTAAATGACATCTCAATGGTTGGGGCAAAGCCTCTTTATCTTTCCGCTGGTTTTATTATCGAAGAAGGCTTTCCAATTAATGACCTTAAAGTCATTCTTTCTTCTATGTCAGATGCCTCTCAAAAAGCCGGGGTAAGAATAGTAGCAGGAGATACAAAGGTTGTGGATAAAGGCAAAGGAGATGGCATATTCATTAACACAAGCGGTGTCGGAATTATCCGCGATGGTGTTGAACTCGGAGCAAAAAATATTAAGGCAGGAGACAGGGTGATAGTAAGCGGGCTTACAGGGAGTCACGGTATAGCTGTTTTAGCAGAGAGAAACGGACTTTCTTTTGCTCCCCCTGTTTTGAGCGACACGGCGCCTCTGAACGGTCTTGTGGATTTGATGCTCAATACTTCGGGAGAGATCAGGATGATGAGGGACCCCACGAGAGGAGGAGTTGCAACAACATTAAAAGAAATAGCGGAAGAATCCGGACTTTGCATTATTATTGAAGAAGATTTAATACCGGTGGCACCCTGCGTAAAAGGCGCCTGCGAACTGCTCGGGTTAGACCCGCTTTATATTGCAAACGAGGGCATTCTTGCTGCTGTAGTATCGCCCGATGCTGCAGAACCCCTGCTTAAAGAGATGAGGGATTATTCTCTCGGAAAAAATGCGTCAATTATAGGTGAGGCTATATCGGGCGACACAAAGACCTGCGGAATGGTCTTGCTTAAAACATCTATTGGCGGAACCAGAATAATTGACATGCTCTCTGGCGAACAATTGCCAAGAATATGCTAAAATAACTGATAGCTCATGGATGCTAAAAAGAGTAAAGATAAAAATTAAAAATTACAATTTACAATTATTCCGAAATTTTTATCTTTACTCTTTAAATTTTGCTTTTTTACTATGAGCTATGAACTATGAGCTATGAACGGAGGTTTGATTATGCATAAGAAAATTTTGTTTGTTGTTTGCCTTGCGGTGTTTTGTTACGCATCTCTGGCAAACAGCGCTATTTTGCTTGATAGGATTGTGGCGATAGTTAATAAAGAAGTTGTAACATGGAGTGAACTTTACAAGGCGATGGAGTTTGAGGCTACCGATGAGATAAAAGCTATGAAGGAAGAGGACAGACGCAGGTTTTTTAAGGAAAATGAAATGGATTTCCTCAATAGCCTTATAGATATTAGGCTAAAGCTTCAGGAGGCTAATAAAGTAGGCATAAGGGTGTCGCCGGATGAGATCAATAGGGCTATAGAAGATATAAAGAAAAGGCACGGTATGACAGAAGAAATGTTTAAAGAAGCTATCAAGCAAGAAGGTTTTACTCTTACAGAATATAGGAGGAGACTTGCAGAGCAGATAATTGTAAGCCGCCTTGTTGAACAGGAAATAAGAGCAAAGATACTTGTTACAGAAAGGGAAATAGATAAATATTTATCTGAAAATAAAGACCTGCTCAAGGAAGAAGAAGGGTTTAACATCAGCCATATATTTTTAAGGAGACAAGATGACAGAAAGCAGGTCGAGGAAAAGGCAATGGAAATTTACAAGATGTTAAAGGATGAGGCTAATTTTCAGAATATTGCACGACAGTATTCAGAGGATGCAAGTGCAAGGGTAGGCGGAAATCTCGGATTTATAAAGAAGGCACATATAATGCCGGAATTTTTGAATATTCTTTTTGATATGAAGGCAGGGGATATAAGCAAACCTTTCTGGAGCGAAAACGGTATGCATATACTGAGGCTGAATGAAGCTATAACATTAAAAGATGCTGAAAAATTGAGGGAAATAGCAAGACAGAGGCTTATGAATGAAAAGCTCAGCAGGGATTATAAAAACTGGATAAAGGGGCTTCGCGAAAGGGCATATGTGGAAATCAAAATATAATGGAACAGAGAATTCAAAAAATACTCGCACAGATGGGGGTGGCTTCAAGGAGGAAGGCAGAAGATATCATTGTTGAAGGCAGGGTTACTGTAAACGGCAAGGTGGCTGCTGTAGGCATGAAGGCAGACCCTGCAAAAGACCATATTAAAGTAGATGGAAAGCTCTTAATAAAGCCAGAACCGAAGATATATTTAATGCTAAACAAGCCGTCAGGAGTTGTTACATCCCTTTCCGACCCAGAGGGAAGGCCTGCTGTAAAGGATTTTTTAAAAGGAGTAAAATACAGGGTCTTTCCTGTTGGAAGGCTTGATTATGATTCCGAAGGGCTTTTGTTAATAACAAATGACGGTGATTTTGCCTATTGCATACTTCATCCGTCAAAGAAGATTCCAAAGACATATGTGATTAAGGTGAAAGGTATTATTGATGAAGGTGTAATAGAGGAGATCAGATGTGGAGTGAAGCTAAGAGACGGTTTAACAGCGCCGGCAAAAGTGAAAAAAATAAGGCAGTCCGGGAGTAATTCGTGGGTTGAGATAACAATACATGAAGGCAGGAAAAGACAGGTGAGACGGATGCTGGAAAAGGTCGGATACCCTGTAATTAAACTGAGAAGAATAGCCATTGGTGGTTTGAAACTGGGTGATTTAAAGCCCGGAGAGATGAGGCGGATGACAGTTGAAGAAGTAAAGAAGTTGACGGAATAAAAACATTCAGAAAGTGTCAAAGTGTCAAAGTGTCAAAGACTTTGATGCTCTGATACTCTGACACTAACCAGGGAGGTTTTGTGATTCGCAATAAAGGGTGCGGCGAAATCGGTGAGTCTGATATCGGCTCTAACATGACTCTTGCTGGATGGGTTTTCAGAAGAAGGGATCACGGTGGTCTCATATTTGTTGATCTCAGAGACAGGAGCGGCATTGCCCAGATTGTGTTCAGTCCCGATGTGTCAAAAAATTCTCATATTCTTGCCCACGACATGAGAAGTGAGTATGTTATATCTGTATCTGGCAAAGTGAGGCGGAGGCCCGAAGGCACCGAAAACATGAGCCTGCCAACCGGCATGGTAGAACTTTATGCTAACAAACTTGAGGTTTTAAATGAGTCTTCTCCCCTGCCTTTTCCGATGGAAGAGGCTGCTCAAGCTTCGGAATCCCTGCGTTTGAAATACAGGTATCTTGACCTCCGGAGGCCCGAACTGCAGCAAAACCTTATAATAAGACACAGGGCTACGAAGGAGATAAGGGATTATCTTGACGAAAACGGATTCCTTGAGATAGAAACACCTATGCTTACAAAGTCAACACCAGAGGGCGCAAGGGACTATCTTGTTCCGAGCAGGCTTAACCCCGGGCATTTTTATGCGCTTCCGCAGTCTCCGCAGCTTTTCAAGCAGATATTAATGGTATCCGGACTTGAGAGGTATTTTCAGATAGTCAAGTGTTTCAGGGATGAAGACCTCCGCTCTGACCGCCAGCCTGAATTTACACAGGTCGATATGGAGATGTCATTTGTTGACAGAGAGGATGTTATAAATATTGTAGAAGGCATGATCAAGAGGCTTTTTAAGAATGTTTTAGGTGTTGAAATTAAGACCCCATTTCAAAGACTTAGCTTTAAAGAATCTATGGAAAGATTCGGAAATGATAAGCCGGATTTGCGCTTTGGCATTGAGTTAAAAGATATGGCTGACCTTGCTGAAAAGGGCACATTCAAGGTTTTTTTAGATGCTATAAAATCAGGCGGCAGGGTAAAAGCCATAAACGGGAAGGGAATGGCCGGGCTGTCCAGAAAAGAGATAGACATGCTGACAGAGGAGTCCGTATCTTTCGGTGCAAAGGGACTGGCATGGATAAAGATTAAAAACGGATTTGAATCTCCAATAGCAAAATTCTTTCCTGAAGATATTTTAAGACAGATGGCAGAAAGGCTTGAGGCAGCAGAAGGTGATTTGATAATGTTCGTGGCCGACAAAGAGAAGGTTGTCCATGATGTATTAAGCCGTATGAGGCTTGAGTTGGGGAAAAGACTGAACCTCATAAAAGATGGATTTAAATTTTTATGGGTAACCGATTATCCGCTTCTTGAATGGGATGAAGAAGGCGCCAGATTTACTGCCATGCATCATCCGTTTACATCACCTATAGATGAAGATATCGAAAAAATGTTTTCAATGAATATCTCTGAACTTAATGCCAGTGAATCAGAACCTGAAACTCTAAAGGCAAAGGCGTATGATATAGTGCTTAATGGCTGTGAAATTGGAGGCGGAAGCATCCGTATCCACAGGAAAGATGTGCAGAGGAGGATGTTTGAGATATTGAAAATATCCGAAGACGAGGCTGTGAGGAAATTCGGTTTTCTGTTAGATGCCCTTGAGTTCGGCGCACCGCCGCATGGCGGCATTGCCCTCGGTCTGGACAGGCTGGTGATGCTGATGGTTGGAGCACATTCCATAAGGGATGTTATAGCATTTCCTAAAACCCAGAAGGCTGTATGTCTTATGAGTAGTGCGCCTTCAACGGTTGAACAGAAACAGTTGAGGGAATTGAATATAAAAACAGTAACGAGTTTGTAGTAACGAGTAGCGAGAAATTTAATAGTGTTAAAATATCAAAGTGTCAAAGCTTGCCCCGTGCGAAGCCTTGTTTCAATCAGGGCTTACCGCGGGGTTTAAGTGTGAGTTCTCTAACGGGATTCATCTCCTGCGGGAAGTCGGGAAGCCGTTGGCACTTTTTAAAATTGTGTAATAATTCAAGGAGGGAGGTGGTATCCATACAGACAATATCTATAAAGAGTAGTTCTCCTGAAAAAGTTATACCTTTGATAGTCAATGCATTGGATAGGGAAAAACGTATCATTACGGATAGCCTGAAAATGACACGTGAAAAAATAAATTCATTGTCAAAGTCGCTCTCAGTTGATGTTGATAAACTAATGGATGGCAAGGTGGAACACACCGAAGCAAATGATATGAAACTTATAGAACTTGAGGGAGAACTGAAAATTTTAAGGCATCTCGAGGATGAACTTAAAGAACTTGAATCTCTTGAGATATGCAGATAAAGGATTATCTGGACGAAATTCTTGGTATAAGATTTCAGAAAAGATAAAGCGAATGGGGAGACAAAGGGGCTGGAGAAAAAATAAATAGAACCGTCCCGTTTAGTTCCTCGTTCTACACCGCGTTTGAGCAGTCGCGCCTGTTGAAAACAGGGTAACTGCCGACATCAGAACGATTGCGAGAACTGTCCTCTTCACCCTGCACCTCCTCTAGAATGTGCAACCTAACGATAGAACTCACAGGTGCGGTTTTCTCATCCTGTGGAGTGATTTGTTATAGCAGCATTACTTCTATTTTTTTAGAATATCTTCTGCTGTAAAAAAAGATACTTTACCTTTACGCTCCTTTGCCTCAAATTTTTTTATCTCGTCCAAATCCACGACATTTTCATACAACTCAAGCAATGATTTTTTAACTAACGCCGATTTATCCTCATGAAAATACTCGGCCAGTTTCTTTAGAATCTTTTCTTCATCTTTATTCAATCTAATGGATATTACTCCCATTTATCATATACCTCCTCTCTCTTGGCAATTGATATAACGTAATAGTTATTGTTCTCAATATAGAATATGGCTCTATATTTCCCTTTTCTAACGCGATAGTATGTCCTCTTTTCAGATGCCTTTAATTTTTTAATATCAAAAAGGCTGAGATCATGAGTCGTATCTAAAGCAATAAAAACGTTATTAAATCTCTCAAAAACATCTTTGGGTAAAGAACCTTTAGCAACCGACTTTTTAACATTCTCTTCATAAACAACCATGATATATGTTTACAATGTATTACAGCATTTGTCAAGATGCACTTTGGTGGAATGTATTTTTTTAGCTATAACATATACTATATGACCTTCCCATTTGCTGCTCAAATATAGCATACTTTACCGATTTTTGAAAATAAAATCAAAGAATAAAATCAATATTTGACCTTTTGATGTATTTCGTATTTTGTGGTATTATGGACTAAAAACGATAGTCGTATAATATGGGAAATTTGTCCGATACAGCTAAAGATATACTGCCTGAGCTTCAAAAGTTCCTTCTGGAGCGAAAACTTGCTCTAGCGAAAAACATACCCTTTCTGGTCTACTGGGTCAGCAGGTTTTTAAATTATGCAAGGGACCATGAGCTATCCGCAATCCGCAACGGAATATCATGAGCCTGCAGTCATGGAATTTTTAAATGCATATATGCAAGCCTGACCCCATTTGTGGCGTATTTTTTTCATCCCGTTAGAGAATACCCTGTGCGAAGCCTTGCTTCTATCGGGGCTTACCACGGGGTTTAATTGTGAGTTCTCTAACGGGATTCATCTGCTGCGGGAAACCGGAAAATAAAGATTGACAGCGATACTACTATTGATACTATAATTTTGGCTCTTTCTCAGATTGAGT